>DATBXG010000562.1:0-3884 GCA_036514415.1 Paraburkholderia sp. | reverse complement strand
GTATGCACTTCCGCCGCCAGCGATTCCGGCACGAGACCGCTCACGAATGCCGCCAGCTGATACGCGTGCGTGCCGATGTCGCCCAGACACCCCGCCGGCCCGGCGAGCGCCGGATCGGTGCGCCAGATGGCCTGACGGTTCGCGCCGCCGCGCTCGCCTGCGCATTCGCCTGCGCGTTCGACCGCGCGTTCGACTGGATTGGCGAGCCAGTCCTGCGCGTACTCGACCTGCACGACGCGCACCTCGCCAAGCTCGCCCGCCTCGACCAGTTCGCGCGCGTGCCGCACGAGCGGATAGCCCGAATACGTATGCGTGAGCGCGAACACGAGATTCGCGTCGCGCGCGTGCCGGGCGAGCGCCTCGCCTTCGGCCAGCGAGACCGCGAGCGGCTTGTCGCATATCACGTGAATGCCCGCATCCAGGAACGCGTGCGCGACCGGCGCGTGCAGATGGTTCGGCGTGACGATCGCCACGGCGTCGATGCCGTCTTCGCGCACGCCTTCCACGCTCGCCATCTCGCGCCAGCCCGCATAGCTGCGGGCAAGGCCGAGCGCCTCGGCGCTCGATTGCGCGCGCGCCGCATCGGACGAGAGCGCGCCGGCCACGAGTTCGAACGCATCGTCGAGCCGCGCCGCGATGCGATGCACGGCGCCGATGAACGCCCCCTCGCCGCCGCCGACCATGCCTAGCCTGAGTCTTCGAGTCATTGCGTCGCTCCTTCGGGAATCGCAATCACAGCCCGAGCACGCCCCTCAGTTGCGCCGCATCGACGCCGCTGCCCGCGAAGTCGTCGAACGCGTGCTCCGCCACGCGGATGATGTGCCGCTTGATGAACTCCGCGCCCTCGCGCGCGCCGTCATGCGGATGCTTGAGCGCGCATTCCCACTCGAGCACGGCCCAGCCCGGGTAGCCGTACTGCGTGAGCTTCGAGAAGATCGCGCCGAAGTCGATCTGCCCGTCGCCCAGCGAGCGAAAGCGGCCGGCGCGCTCGACCCATCCGCTGTAGCCGCCGTACACACCTTGTTTTCCCGTGGGGCGGAATTCGGCGTCCTTGACGTGGAAGGCCTTGATGCGCGCGTGATAGATGTCGATGAACGCGAGGTAGTCGAGCTGCTGCAGCACGAAGTGGCTCGGATCGTAGAGGAGGTTCGCGCGCGGATGGCCGCCCACGGCCGCGAGAAAGCGCTCGAACGTCACGCCGTCGTGCAGGTCCTCGCCCGGATGCAACTCGTAGCAGACGTCCACGCCCGCGGCATCGAACGCGTCGAGGATCGGGCGCCAGCGGCGCGCGAGTTCATCGAAGGCGGCTTCGACGAGACCCGCCGGCCGCTGCGGCCACGGGTAGAAGTACGGCCACGCCAGCGCGCCCGAGAACGTCACGTGGGCGCTGAGCCCGAGATGCTTCGAGGCGCGCGCCGCCAGCATCAGCTGCTCGATGGCCCACGCCGTGCGCGCCTCGCGATTGCCGCGCACCTGCGGCGGCGCGAAGCCGTCGAACAGCGTGTCGTAGGCGGGATGCACGGCCACGAGCTGCCCCTGCAGATGCGTGGAGAGTTCGGTGATCGTCACGCCCGCGTCGTCGGCCTGCTGGCGCAGGTCGTCGCAGTACGCCACGCTCGATGCGGCCTGGGCGAGATCCACGAGGCGCGCGTCCGTGGGCACCTGTATGCCCTTGTAGCCGAGCTGGGCCGCCCACCCGGCCATATTCGCAAAGCTGTCGAACGGCGCATCGTCGCCGAGGAACTGCGCGAGGAATATCGCTGGGCCCTTGATCGTCTTCATCGGCTCTCCCCCTCTGGTTAAGGACGCCGCGCGCCTGCCAGGCGAGCGCACGCGGCGGCGATCATCGACGGCAAGCCCGCTCAGAACGGCGAATCGGGGAAGTAGAACTGTCTGGAGTTTTCCTTCGTGATGAGCACCGAAGGAATGATCGTCGTGGGCGGCAGCGCCTTGCCCGCGAGACGCGCTTCAGCCGTGAGCTTGATCGCGTCGTAGATGAACTTCGGCGAATACGACACGTCGGCCTTGATGAGCGGATCGCCGTCCATCACGCGCTTGACCATGTCCTTCGAGCCCGCGCCGCCGAACACGATCTTGATGTCGTTGCGCTTTGCCTGGTCGATCGCCTTGAGCACGCCCACGGCCATGTCGTCGTCGGCGGCCCACACGGCGTCAATGTGCTTGAAGCG
This sequence comes from Paraburkholderia sp., assembly GCA_036514415.1. Lineage (GTDB taxonomy): Bacteria > Pseudomonadota > Gammaproteobacteria > Burkholderiales > Burkholderiaceae > Paraburkholderia. Next base: position 1,695 of record DATBXG010000562.1, on the reverse strand, counting down.
CGTGAGGTAGTCCTGCATCGTCTTGAAGGCATCGTCGCGGTTCCAGTTCGCGTACTTGGCGTCGAGGATCTTGATGCCGGGATAGCCCTTGAGCACCGACGTGAACGCGGTCCAGCGCTCGTTGTCGAGCGTCGTCGGAATGCCGCGCAGCGCGACGATGTCGCCCTTGCCGTTCAGCTGCTTCGCGAGGTATTCCGCGGGGATCCTGCCGAACGCCGTGTTGTCGCCCGCCACGTAGGCGTCCTGCGCGCTCGTGTCCGTGAGACCGCGATCCACCACCGTCACGTACACGCCCTGCTTCTTCACCTGCGCGACCGGCTGCGTGAGCGAGGCCGATTCATACGGGAAGATCACGAGCGCGTTGATCTTGTTGACGGTCACGAGGTCCTGCAGCTGGTTCGCCTGATCGGGGGCGTTCGCAGCCGTCTTGACGATGACCTTCAGGTCCGGATGCGCCTTTTCGAGTTCCTTCTTCGCCTCGTTCGCCCACCAGACGATGCCGCCCGTGAAGCCGTGGTCGGCAGTCGGAATGGCGACGCCCAGCGTCACCTTGTCGTCGGCGCGCGCCGCTCCCGCACCGATCGTCGCCGCCACGCCGAGCGCCAGCGCACCCGCGCACATCGTTCGAATCATCTTCTTCATGATGCCGTCTCCTATGCGGGCACGCGCCCGTAGGTGTTGAGTTGCATTGAGTTTTCGCTGCCTCCTCCGACCACCCGACTGCCTTGCCAGATCTGCTTCAACATCCTTAACGTCTGCCACGCTGCAGGAAGGCCACCGCGATGATCGCCACGCCCTGCACGGCCGCGTTCAGATACACGCTGATGATGCTCGTGAGATTGAGGATATTGGCGATCACCGAGAGCAGCACCGCGCCGACCACGGTGCCCGCCACGCGGCCCTCCCCGCCCTTGAGCGCGGTGCCGCCCACGACCACGGCGGCGATCGCCTCCAGCTCCCACAGCAGGCCCGTGGTCGGCGTGGCCGAGCCGAGGCGCGGCACATAGAGCACGGTCGCCACGCCCACGCACACACCCAGCAGCACATACGTCGCGCACTTCACGCGATCGACGCGTATCGCCGCATAGCGCGCGACCTGCTCGTTCGAGCCGATCGCCTGCACGTGCCGCCCGAACGCGGTGCGGTTGAGGATCAGCGCGCCGCCCGCCGCCGTGAGCGCGAACACCCACACGGGCACGGGAATGCCGAAGAGACTTGCGTAATACACCGGGCCGTAGAGATCGACGAGAGGGTTCTGCAGCGTGAGCGCGCCGCCATCGGCAAGCCAGGTGAGCACCGAACGGAAGATGCCGAGCGTGCCGAGCGTCACGATGAAAGGCTCGATGCGCCCGCGCGTGATGAGCAGACCATGCGCGAGCCCGAACGCCGCGCCCAGCACGAGCGCGATCGCCATGCCGGTCGCCACGATCGCTAGCGGCGCCAGCCCATGTGCATCGGCAAGCGTGTTCATCGTCCAGATCATCACGCCCGCGATGAGCGCGGCCATCGATCCAACCGAAAGATCGATGCCGCCCGAAATGATCACGAACGTCATGCCCACGGAAATGATGCCGATGAACGACGTGCGCGTGAGCACGTTGAGCAGGTTGCCCGCGGTGGCGAAGTCGCGGTTGAGCAGCGTGCCGAGCACGCACAGCGCGATCAGGCCGATGAGCGGCCCGACGCCCGCCAGCC
>DATBXG010000561.1:0-3701 GCA_036514415.1 Paraburkholderia sp. | reverse complement strand
GTGGACCGAGGTGCCCGACGAATCGACGGCAACGGTCACCGGCATGTCCTGGACGTCGAACTCGTAAATGGCTTCCATGCCGAGGTCTTCGAACGCGAGGACCTTCGAGCCGCGAATCGCCTTCGAGACGAGGTACGCCGCGCCGCCCACGGCCATCAGGTACGCGGCCTTGTGCTTCTTGATCGCCTCGATCGCCACGGGGCCGCGCTCGGCCTTGCCGACCATCGAGATGAGGCCCGTCTGCGAGAGCATCAGTTCGGTGAACTTGTCCATGCGGGTGGCGGTGGTGGGGCCTGCCGGGCCGACCACTTCGTCGCGCACCGGATCGACCGGGCCGACGTAGTAGATCACGCGGTTCTTGAAGTCCACCGGCAGCTTCTCGCCCTTCGCGAGCATGTCCGCAATGCGCTTGTGTGCCGCGTCGCGGCCCGTGAGCATCTTGCCCGAGAGCAGGAGCGTCTGGCCCGGCTTCCACGAAGCGACTTCTTCCGGCGTGAGCGTGTTGAGGTCCACGCGCTTGCTGGTTTCCGTGTTCGGTTCCCAGTTGACCTTCGGCCATGCGTCGAGCGAGGGCGCTTCGAGCTTTGCCGGGCCCGAGCCGTCGAGCACGAAGTGCGCGTGGCGCGTGGCGGCGCAGTTCGGGATCATCGCGACGGGCTTCGAAGCCGCGTGCGTGGCCGTGGCCATGATCTTCACGTCGAGCACAGTGGCGAGACCGCCCAGACCCTGCGCGCCAATGCCGAGCGCGTTGACCTTCTCGTGCAGTTCGACGCGCAACTCTTCCACCCAGTCCTTCGGACCGCGCTTGATGATGTCCTGGATGTCGATCGACTCCATGAGCGATTCCTTCGCCATCAGCATCGCCTTTTCAGCGGTGCCGCCGATGCCGATGCCGAGCATGCCCGGCGGGCACCAGCCCGCGCCCATCGTCGGCACGGTCTTGAGCACCCAGTCGACGATCGAGTCGGACGGGTTCAGCATCACGAACTTCGACTTGTTCTCCGAGCCGCCGCCCTTGGCTGCGACCTGAACATCCACCTTGTCGCCCGGCACGATCTCGTAGTGAATCACGGCCGGCGTGTTGTCCTTCGTGTTCTTGCGGCCGCCTTCGGGCGGGCTCACGATCGAGGCGCGCAGCACGTTGTCCGGGTTCAGGTAACCGCGGCGCACGCCTTCGTTGATCATGTCGGTCACGCCCATCGTGGCGCCGTCCCAGCGCACGTCCATGCCGACCTTCACGAAGATCGTGACGATGCCGGTGTCCTGGCAGATCGGGCGCTTGCCCTCGGCGCACATGCGGCTGTTCGTGAGGATCTGCGCGATGGCGTCCTTCGCGGCCGGGCTCTCTTCGAGTTCGTACGCGCGGCCGAGCGCCTCGATGTAATCCTGCGGATGGTAGTAGCTGATGTATTGCAGCGAATCCGCAATGCTCTGGATCAGGTCTTCCTGTTTGATGACGGTCATGGCTAGCTTCTGTGGGGACGGGTGTTTTGAATAGTGTGTGTCGCGTGCGCCGCTCAATCGGACCCGGCGTGCTCGGGAACCGCGTGACGTGCCGCGGCGTGCCCGCCTGGCGCCGGATGGCGCGCGGCGAGCTCCTGATAGTGTTCGGGGTGCGTATGCGTCGTGATGCGGTCGATCCACGCCATCACGAGCGCGGAAACGAGGAACGCCACGTGGATGATCACCTGCCACATCACCGTATGCGTCGAGGCGGCATCGGGATTGATGAAGGTCTTGAGCAGGTGGATCGACGAAATGCTGATGAGCGCCATGGCGAGCTTCACCTTGAGCACGCCGGCGTTCACGTGATCGAGCCATTCGGGCTCGTCGGGATGGCCTTCGAGATTCATGCGCGAGACGAAGGTCTCGTAGCCGCCCACGATCACCATGATGAGCAGGTTCGAGATCATCACCACGTCGATCAGGCCGAGCACGGCCAGCATGATGCTGGTTTCGTCGAGCGTGGTGGCGTGGCTCACGAGGTGCCACACCTCCTTGAGGAACAGCAGGCAGTACACGGCTTGCGCGACGATCAGGCCCAGATAGAGCGGCACCTGCAGCCAGCGGCTCATGAAGATGATGCTGGGTAGCGGACGCATGCGGCGGCGGGCTTTACCCGGGGCGGCGGCGGAAGGCGGCTGGGGGCGTGCAGCGGACATGGGCGATCACGGTGGCGAATACGGGCGGGGCCGTCTGGCAGGGCCAGATGACGCGCTCGAGGCGCGCGAGGGGCCGGGCGGGCGCTATTGTACAGTGTCGGCGCAACGGTTCGCCGGGATTCCGGCAGCGCCGCCCGCGCCCCGATACTTTCAGGTTGATTACAAAGCGGTCACGAGGCCATGGGCGGCAGGCGCTTCATCTTGAGGCTCGCGAGCGCGATGCCGCCCACCACGCAGGCGAGCGCGATACCGTGCGCGGGCGTGGGGCGCTCGCCGAGAAAGGCAATGCCATAGATGGCGGCCGCCACGGGCAGCACGGCCGTGAAGACGCCCGCGATGCTGCCCGGAACGTGGCGGATGCCCATCATCCATAGGCAGAACGAGAATACGCTGGCGGAGAGCCCGTACCAGAGCGCGAGCCACCAGATGCCCGCGGGCACGCTCGCAAAATCGAACGACAAGGCGCCCGTCAGCCCGACGGGCAACATCAGCAGAAAGCCGAACAGATGCGTGTACGCGCAGATGTCGAGCGGCGCCAGCGTTTGCGTGAGGCGGCGCGAGAGGATCACATAGAGCGATTCGCAGCACACTGCGCCGAGCACCATCAGGTTGCCGATGAGCGAACTCGCGCCCGCGTCGCCGCTCTCGCCCAGGTGCGCGAGGTTGACGACCGCGATGCCCGTGATGGCGAGCGCGATGGAGGCGAGCGCGCGCGCATCGGGGCGCTCGCGCAGGAAGAGCCACGAGAAGAGCGCGACCACGGCGGGGATCGTGCTCGTGATGACACCGGCCGCGACCGCGCTCGTGCGATGCACGCCGCCGAGCATCAACAGCGTAAACCCGAATGTCCCAAACAGCGCCTGGAGGAACAGATTGATCCATTCGCCACGCTTCACGTGTTGCATTTTGGAGCGACGCAACAGCGGCCCGAGCACCGCGAGGGCAATGACGAAGCGCAGCAGCGCGAAGAGCGGAACGGGAATGAAGGCGACGATCGACTTGCCGATGCCCACGTTGCTGCCCACGAGCAGCATCGAGGCGACGAGGTAAAGAGAATAACGATTCAAGCTGGAATCCGGATGCGCAGTTCAGTTAGCATTCTAAATGCCTGCTTACTTGCAGGCCATGGCGCGCCCCTTGCATTGTCTGCATGTGCGCGCGTAAGTGGCCGGTAAGTTGCTACGCTTAATCTTTGCAGCATGGGTGGTTTGCGAAGATCGCGCCGATCGTGTTCACGCACGTTCGTGCTGTATTGCCCGCCCATGCATGCTGCGATGCCGCAACGCCACTGCGCGGCGGTCCTTCGCGGCGCAAACGAATAGCGCCGGCCCGCATGCGGGCGGTGGCGCACGGAGACGGCGCGCGCGGGCGTTGAAGATGCTCACGCGTGTCCACGAATTTGACGTTTCATCTTCACCAAGGGGTTGTCGATGTCTGCGATTGAATCGGTTCTTCAGGAACGCCGCGTCTTTGCGCCTTCCGAGCAAACGGTGGCTGGCGCCACGGTGTCCGGCATGGACGCATACAAGGCGCTGTGCG
>DATBXG010000560.1:0-12468 GCA_036514415.1 Paraburkholderia sp. | reverse complement strand
CCGGCCGGCACCGCCGGGCCTGGCGAGGCCGCTGGGGAACCGCCCGCCAACGCGCCGGCTGCGTCCGAAGGAGATGCGGCCCCCGCGGCCCAAACACCCGCCGCCGCCGCCCCGAGCGGAAACGCCACAGAAAACGATCCGCGCCCCGAGCCGGCCACGCCCCGTGCACCGGGTGCGAGCGCACCCGAATGCCCCGCGAACCCCGCCGCGCCAACGCCGCCAGCCGGCGGCGGCAACGGCGTCCCCCGCTTCAAGTAAAATGAGCGCCCATGGCTAACCTTGCACTTTTCGATCTCGATCACACGTTGATCCCCACCGACAGCGACCACGAATGGGGCCGCTTCATGGTGAAGCTCGGCATTGTCGACGGCGAGCGCTTCGCGCAGCAGAACGACCGCTTCTACGCCGACTACAAGGCCGGCAAGCTCGACATTCACGCGTACCTTGTCGCCATGCTCACGCCGCTCGCGAAGTATTCGCGCGCGCAGCTCAAGGAGTGGCACGACCAGTACATGCACGAGGTGATCAAGCCGACCATCCTGCCGAGCGCGGTCGAGCTCGTGAAGAAGCACAAGGAAGCGGGCGACCTCTGCTGCGTGGTCACGGCCACCAACGAATTCATCACGGCGCCCATCGCCGGGGTGTTCGGCGTGGACAAGCTGATCGCATGCGAAGTCGAAACCGTGGACGGCCATCCTGCATCGGCCTTCACCGGCCGCCCGACGGGCACGCCGAGCTACCGCGAAGGCAAGATCGTGCGCGTCGAGCAATGGCTCGCCTCGCTCGGCAAAAGCTGGTCGGACTTCGAGCGCAGCTACTTCTATAGTGACTCGCACAACGACATTCCGCTGCTCGAAAAAGTCACCGACCCGATCGCCACCAACCCCGACGACACCCTGCGCGCTCACGCGCAACAAGCGGGCTGGCGCATCCTCGATTTGTTCCAAGCCCAGTGATCAAGAAACTCATCCGCAAGCTGTTCCGCCAGGACGACGCCGCAGCGGCGCAAGAAACCGAAGCCCCCGCCGACGAACAGCACACGGCCGCGCATGAAGGCGTCGCCGGCAGCACGCGCGCGCGCCGCAAGCCGGCCAGCGCGCAGAAGGCGTCCAAACCGCGCGCCGGCAAGGGTGCACGCGACCCGGCCACGCCCGTCATCCTCTCCGCGGACGTCCACGGCATCAATCCCGCGCTCATCTCGCGCAACGCCGTGCGCGTGACCGAAGGCCTGCAGCAGGCGGGCTTCCGGGCGTTCATCGTGGGCGGCGCGGTGCGCGACCTGCTGCTCGGCGTCGCGCCCAAGGACTTCGACGTCGCCACCGACGCCACGCCCGACCAGGTGCAGAAGCTGTTCCGCCGCGCCCGCATCATCGGCCGGCGCTTCCAGATCGTGCACGTGCAGTTCGGCCAGGAAATCATCGAGGTCTCGACGTTCCGCGCGCTGGTGGATGCGCCCGCCGCCGACGCCGGAGCGCCCGCGCCGGCACCCGCGCCCGCAAAACGCATGCGCCGCGACGAACTCGACCGCAAGACCCACGCCGTGGATGCGAGCGGCCGCGTGCTGCGCGACAACGTCTGGGGCGAACAGCACGAAGACGCCACGCGCCGCGACTTCACGATCAACGCGATGTACTACGACCCGGCCACGCAGACCGTGCTCGACTATCACAACGGGATGGCCGACATGCGCGCTCGCCTGCTGCGCATGATCGGCGACCCGGCCACGCGTTACCGCGAAGACCCGGTGCGCATGATGCGCGTGGTGCGTTTCGCGGCGAAGCTCGGCTTCGAGATCGAGGAGCACACGCGCGAGCCGATCAAGAAGCTCGCGGACCTCATCAACAACGTGCCGGCCGCGCGTCTCTTCGACGAGATGCTCAAGCTGCTGCTCTCGGGCCACGCGCTCGAGTGCCTGAAGTGGCTGCGCAAGGAAGGCCTGCACCACGGCCTGTTGCCGCTGCTCGACGTGATTCTCGAGCAGCCGCAGGGCGAGCGTTTCATCACGCTCGCGCTCTCGAACACCGACGCACGCGTGCGCGCGGGCAAGCCGGTCTCGCCGGGCTTCCTCTTCGCCACGCTCCTGTGGCACGACGTGCAGCAGCGCTGGCAGCAATACACGGCCGAGGGCGAAATCCCGCTGCCGGCGCTCCACCGCGCGATGGACGACGTGATCGACGCGCAAACGGAGAAGCTCGCGATCCATCGCCGCTACTCGTCGGACATGCGCGAGATCTGGGGCATGCAATTGCGCCTCGAAAAGCGCGGCCGCGGGGCGATCAAGCTGCTGGAACACCAAAGATTTAGAGCGGCGTATGATTTCCTCCTGTTGCGCTGCGAGTCGGGCGAGCTCGACGCCGAAGTCGGCCAGTGGTGGACGGACTTCATCGAAGGCGACAGCGCGGCCCGCGAGGCCCTGCTTTCGCAGGGCGGCAGCAAGGAACGCTCGCCGCGCAAGCGCCGCCGCCGCGGCGGCGCGAAGAGCCGCAAGACGGGCGAAGGTGCGCCAGAAGGCGGCGCAGCCGGTGACGTACACGAAGCAAGCAGTGCAGACTATGACGGCCACGCCGGTCCGCACGAGGACTGACGACGTGGGGAGCCGCGGCACGCCGCGGCGCACACGTGTCAAACCGCAACATAAGTCGCAGGAAGTGAAGCCATGACGGTTGCCTGGCTGGGAATCGGCGCGAATCTGGGGGATGCGCGCCAGACCCTCAAAGACGCGGTGGTGTGCCTTGCACAGCAGCACACCCTCACCGTCGTCGCCAAATCGAGTCTGTACCGCACCGCGCCCATCGACGCGGGCGGCGACGACTATTACAACTGCGTCGTGAAGCTCGAGACCTGTCTCGACGTCCACGCGCTGCTCGGCCTGTGCCAGCGCGTCGAACATCACTTCGGCCGGGAGCGTCCCTTTCGCAACGCGCCCCGCACGCTCGACATCGACATCCTGCTCTATGGCGAGGCCACCATCGACGAACCCGACCTCGTCGTGCCGCATCCGCGCATGACGGGCCGCGCATTCGCGCTCGTGCCGCTCGTCGAGATCGATCCCGAACTCGTGATTCCGGGCCAGGGGCCCGCCAGCGCATTCCTCGCCGCCGTGGCCGACCAGCGCATCGAGAAGGTCAAGCCGTTGTGCCAGTGCTTCGGCATTGCGCCCGCGCCGGACGCCCCACCGTCGGGCAACTGCCGATGAGCACGACGCCCCTGCCCGTCGTCAGCGCGCGCGCCGCGCGGCCCGCAACGTTGCAATACATCGTGATCGAAGGGCCGATCGGCGCGGGCAAGACCACGCTCGCCACGCGGCTCGCCGAGCGCTGGTCGATGCAGACGCTCTTCGAATCGAACGCGGACAATCCGTTTCTCGAGCGCGTGTATCGCGACACCGCGCCCTCGTCGCATGCGCTCGCGGCCCAACTGCATATCGCATTGCAACGCGAGCAGCTTTCGCGCGAAGTGGCGGCGCGCCGCGCAGCGGGCGTGCCGCTCGTGACGAACTTCCTTGCGGAGCGCAACGATCTGTTCGCGCGCCTCACGCTCGCGGAGGAGGAACTGCCGCTCTACCGTGCGCTCGCCGCGCGCCTCGTGTCCGCAGCGAGCGCGCCGGACCTCGTCGTCTATCTGCAGGCGAGCCCCGAGGCGCTCTACGCGCGCATCCAGAAGCGCGCGGTGCCGCGCGAGCTGCATATCTCGAGCGCGTTCCTGCGGGCGCTCTGCGACAGCTACAACGATTTTTTCTATCATTACGAGCATGCGCCGGTGCTCACCGTCGGCGCGGAGCATCTGAATCTGCCCGATTCCGACGCGGATCTCGCGCTCGTCGCCGAACGTATCGAGACGATGCGCGGCCGCAAGGAATCCTTCGTCAAGGGCACGTCGCTCTAGTCGTCGCTCCGGCGCGACGAGGCGGCGCAGCCTCTCTTCGTTTTTCCCTCTCCCAACGGATTTCCCCATGACTTACCTGCAGGAAACGAGCCGCAGCGCGGTCACCGTGCCCAAACTCCAGGCAATGCGCGACGCAGGCGAGCGCATCGCGATGCTGACCTGCTATGACGCGAGCTTCTCCGCGCTGTGCGATCGTGCGGGCGTCGATACGGTGCTGATCGGCGACTCGCTCGGCAACGTGCTCCAGGGCCACACGACGACGCTGCCTGTCACCATCGACGACATCGCTTATCACACGGCCTGCGTGGCGCGCGTGCAAACGAAGGCGCTGATCGTCGCCGACCTGCCGTTCGGCACCTTCGGCACGCCCGAGGACGCCTTCGCGAACTCGGTGAAGCTCATGCGCGCCGGCGCGCAGATGGTCAAGCTCGAGGGCGGCGAGTGGCTCGCGCCCACGGTGAAGATGCTCGTGGAGCGCGCCGTGCCCGTGTGCGCGCACATCGGCCTCACGCCGCAGTCGGTGCACGCGTTCGGCGGCTTCAAGGTACAGGGCAAGAGCGACGCGGCCGCCACGCAGCTGATTCGCGATGCGCTTGCGCTTCAGGAGGCGGGCGCGCAGCTCGTGGTGATCGAGGCCGTGCCCGCGGCGCTAGGCGCGGAAGTCACCAGGCAGTTGCGCATTCCGACCATTGGCATTGGCGCGGGTGTGGACTGCTCGGGCCAGGTGCTCGTGCTGCACGACATGCTCGGCATCTTCCCCGGCAAGCGGCCGCGTTTCGTGAAGGATTTCATGACGGGCCAGCCCGATATCGAATCGGCCGTGCGCGCGTACGTGCAGGCAGTGAAGGAAGGCACGTTCCCCGGACCCGAGCACGTGTTCTGAGCGGGTCGCACGATCCCGCTCGCGCAATGAAAAAGCGCGCTCCAAAAGGAGCGCGCTTTTTTTGCGGCTGTGGCTGCGTTTGCGCGATGTGCGCTACAGCTGCTTCATCGAATCAGGCGTGCCGGCACTGCGCCGCGCAGCGCGTTCGTGAGCATCAAGGCTTCGGCGGCGAGCACGTCGTCGCGCGTGAGCACGCGTTCCTTCGCGCCGAACGCCACGTCGTCGAGCAGCACGCCACGCATCACGCCCGGCAATACGCCCGAGGCGAGCGGCGGCGTCCACCACTTGCCTTCACGCTTCACGAACACGTTCGAGCGGCCGCCTTCGGTCAGCTCGCCGCGCTCGTTGAAGAACAGCATGTCGAAGCCGCCCAGCGCTTCGGCCTCGCGCCACGCACGATCGAATTCGGCTCGGCGCGTGGTCTTGCGCAACAAGAGCGCGTCGGCGGATTCGACCGGCGCGAAGCCGTGGTCCGGCGCGAGCAGCACGCCCACGGTGTCGTGCGCGAGCGCGGCGAGCGGCGCGCTGGTGAGCGTGGCCGTACCGCTCTTGCCGAGCGCAAGCCGCATACGATGCGGCGCGTCATCGTCTGCCAACGCGGCGCAGGTTTCGTCGATGCGTGCACGCAACGCGTCGACGTCGCACGGGAAACCGAGCCACGCCGCGCTCGCCGCGAGCCGGGCGAGATGGCGCTCCGCGTGGCGCACGCCGCCAGCACGCGTTGCGTACATCGTTTCGAAGCATTCGATGCCCGGGTCGGCATCGGTCAGAAAACGGGCTTTCAAGCGGCACTCCTCGTATTCGTCGGCGGCCACGCTGTCGAGCACGATGCCCGCGCCCACGCCCATTTCGCCGCGCCGCGTCGCGCCCGCACCCTGATTCGGCGCATCGAGCATGAGCGTGCGGATCACGACCGAGAGGCAAAAGTCGCCGCAAGTCTCGCCTTCCGTGGGCGCGTCGAGCCAGCCTATCGTGCCCGTATAGAGCCCGCGCGGCGCGTGTTCGAGCGCTTCGATCAGCTCCATCGTCCGGTGCTTGGGCGCGCCCGTGATCGAGCCGCACGGAAAGAGCGCGCGCATGGCGTCGGCGAACGTCGTGCCTTCGCGCAGCGACGCTTCGACCGTCGAAGTCATCTGCCAGACGGAAGCATAAGGCTCCACGCTGAAGAGCGCCGGCACATGCACCGAGCCCGTTTGCGCGACGCGCGAGACGTCGTTGCGCAGCAAGTCGACGATCATCACGTTCTCGGCGCGGTTCTTCGGATCGCTCGCGAGAAAACGCGCGGCGGCGGCGTCCTCTTCGGCGTTTGCCGAGCGCGCGGCCGTACCTTTCATTGGTTTCGCGCGCAACGTTTTGCCGTGCTTCTCTACGAACAGCTCCGGCGAACACGAGAGCACCCAGCGGTCGCCCGGCAGCGCGATCAGCGCGCCGTAACGCACGCGCTGGCGCTCGCGCAAGCGCCGGTAGAGTGCGAGCGGCGAACCGAACGCCTCGAAGCCGAGCCGGTACGTGTAGTTGATCTGATACGACTCGCCCGCGCGCAAGGCATCCTGCACGGCGGCGATGTCCTGCTCGAAGCGCTCGCGGTCGACGCCGATCGTCACGCCTGCGATGCCTGCAGGCGCTGGCGATTCACCGCCCTCCTGCGCAGCGAGCCACGCATCGGCTTCTTCGCGCGAGCGCTTTTCGCAGCGTTCGAACAATAAAAAACGCAGCGCGGCGTGGCCGTGCTGCGTTTCGATGGATGAGGTCGTGTCGCGCTTTGCGAATTCGAGCGTGCGCCCGAACTCGTAATCGCCGATCACGAGCGCGTGAAGTCCCGCGCCCAGTTCGGCGTTCACCTGCGCGCACACTGCGTCGAGATCCGCCGCGCGCTCGCATGCAAGCTCGCGCACGAACCCCGTATACAGGCGGCTCGTGCGGCTTGCCGCCGTCGAGTCGCCATCGTCGAGCAGCGCGAAAATCGCGCCGCCAGGATTGACTGCCATTGCGCTCACTACCTGCTGCTTGCCTGTTACTGCATGGTGGCGCCGGAGACGCGCATCAGTCGAAGAAGCTCTTCACGCGGTCGAACCAGCTCTTGCTCTGCGGGCTGTGGCGCGAGCCGCCTTCCACGAGCGACTTCTCGAACTGCTGGAGCAGTTCGCGCTGGTGATCGGTGAGCTTGACCGGCGTTTCCACCTGGACGTGCACATACAGATCGCCGGCAATGCTCGAACGCAGGCCCTTGATGCCCTTGCCGCGCAGGCGGAACGTCTTGCCCGACTGCGTGCCTTCGGGCACCGTGAAGCTCGCGCGGCCCGCAAGCGTCGGCACTTCGATCTCGCCGCCGAGCGCCGCCGTGGTGAACGGGATCGGCATCTGGCAATGCAGGTCGTCGCCGTCGCGCTCGAACACCGCGTGCTGCTTGATGTGGATCTCGACGTAGAGGTCGCCCGACGGCCCGCCGTTGATGCCCGGCTCGCCGTTGCCGGCCGAGCGGATGCGCATGCCGTCGTCGATGCCCGCCGGAATCTTCACCTCGAGCGTCTTGGTTTCCTTCACCTTGCCCGCGCCGTGGCAGTTCGTGCAAGGCTCGGGAATGTAGGAGCCCGTGCCGTGGCACTTCGGGCAGGTCTGCTGGATGCTGAAGAAGCCCTGCGACATGCGCACCGAGCCCGAGCCGTGGCAGGTCGGGCAGGTTTCGGGCTTGGTGCCGGGCTTCGCGCCCGAGCCGTGACAGACTTCACAGCCGCTCCAGCCCGGCACGCGAATCTGCGTCTCGTGGCCGTGCGCCGCCTGCTCCAGCGAAATTTCCATGCTGTAGCGCAGGTCCGCGCCGCGGTACACCTGCGGGCCGCCGCGCTGGCCGCCGCGGCCGCCCGCTGCGGCCTGGCCGAAGATATCGCCGAAGATGTCGCCGAAAGCGTCCGCGAAACCGCCGAAGCCCTGCGCGCCGGCGCCGCCCATGTTGGGGTCGACGCCCGCATGGCCGTACTGGTCGTAAGCGGCGCGCTTTTGCGAGTCCGAGAGCATCTCGTAGGCTTCCTTCGCCTCCTTGAAATGCTCTTCCGCAGCCTTGTTGTCCGGATTGCGGTCGGGGTGATACTTCATCGCGAGCTTGCGATACGCCTTCTTGATTTCGTCGTCGCTCGCGTTCTTCGCGACGCCCAGAACCTCGTAGTAATCCCGTTTCGCCATATCGGTTCAACGCCGGCCGCACGCTACACGACGCGCGCCGGCTCCTCTTGAATGCTGGATCTCGTGACCCGTTTGCCGTTCCTTCGAACATCCGCACAGGCGCTTTTCACGCCGCGGCGGCCCCTGAAAGAGAACGGCCTCCATAAAACAAATGTGCCCGGAGAGCCAGTTGGCTCGCCAGGCGCTGCAATGCCGACACGCATCGTAACCGATGCGGCCGCTTTCGTAGAGGCACGACCGCCCGCTGATCAGGCAGAACGGTCGTGACCGCCACGAACGGACTTAGTCCTTCTTGACTTCCTTGAACTCGGCGTCGACCACGTCGTCGGCGTTGTTCTGCGCTGCCTGCTCCGCACCGCCTGCACCACCTGCACCACCTGCACCACCTGCGGCACCGGCACCGGCCGCGCCGGCTTGCTGCGCCTGCATGTCGGCGTACATCTTCTCGCCGAGCTTCTGCGACGCCGCCGACAGCGTTTCGACCTTCGCCTCGATCGTTGCCTTGTCGGCCGACGAGCTCTTCAGCGTTTCTTCGAGGTCCTTCAGCGCGGCTTCGATCTTTTCCTTTTCGGAAGCGTCGATCTTGTCGCCGTACTCGGCCACGGCCTTCTTCGTGCTGTGAACCAGCGCGTCGCCCTGGTTGCGGGCGTCGGCCAGCTCACGCAGACGGTGATCTTCTTCCGCGTTCGCTTCGGCGTCCTTCACCATCTTCTCGATTTCGGCTTCCGACAGACCCGAGTTCGCCTTGATGGTGATCTTGTTTTCCTTGCCGGTGGCCTTGTCCTTCGCGCCCACGTGCAGGATGCCGTTCGCGTCGATGTCGAAGGTCACTTCGATCTGCGGCACGCCGCGCGGTGCGGGCGGAATGCCTTCGAGGTTGAACTCGCCCAGCAGCTTGTTGCCCGCCGCCATTTCGCGTTCGCCCTGGAACACCTTGATCGTCACGGCCGACTGGCTGTCGTCCGCCGTCGAGTAGACCTGTGCGTGCTTGGTCGGGATCGTGGTGTTCTTGTTGATCATCTTCGTCATCACGCCGCCGAGCGTCTCGATACCGAGCGACAGCGGGGTGACGTCGAGCAGCAGCACGTCCTTGCGGTCGCCCGAGAGAACCTGGCCTTGAATCGCGGCGCCAACGGCCACGGCTTCGTCCGGGTTCACGTCACGGCGCGGCTCCTTGCCGAAGAACTCCTTGACCTTCTCCTGCACCTTCGGCATACGCGTCTGGCCGCCGACGAGAATCACGTCGTCGATGTCGCCGACCTTCACGCCTGCGTCCTTGATCGCGACGCGGCACGGCTCGATGGTGCGCTCGATCAGGTCTTCGACCAGCGCTTCCAGCTTGGCGCGCGTGATCTTGAGGTTCAGGTGCTTCGGACCCGAGGCATCCGCCGTGATGTACGGCAGGTTGATTTCGGTCTGCTGGCCCGACGAGAGTTCGATCTTGGCCTTTTCAGCGGCTTCCTTCAGGCGCTGCAGTGCGAGCACGTCCTTCGAGAGGTCGACGCCCTGCTCCTTCTTGAACTCGCCGATGATGTAATCGATGATGCGCTGGTCGAAGTCTTCGCCGCCGAGGAACGTGTCGCCGTTCGTCGAGAGCACTTCGAACTGCATTTCGCCATCGACGTCGGCGATTTCGATGATCGAGATGTCGAACGTGCCGCCGCCCAGGTCGAACACGGCGATCTTGCGGTCGCCCTTCTCGGCCTTGTCCAGACCGAATGCCAGTGCGGCTGCGGTCGGCTCGTTGATGATGCGCTTGACTTCCAGACCGGCGATGCGGCCGGCGTCCTTGGTAGCCTGACGCTGGCTGTCGTTGAAGTACGCGGGAACCGTGATCACGGCTTCGGTGACCGGCTCGCCGAGATAGTCTTCAGCGGTCTTCTTCATCTTGCGCAGCACTTCGGCCGAAACCTGCGACGGCGCGAGCTTCGAGCCATGTGCTTCGACCCAGGCGTCGCCGTTGTCGTGCTTGACGATCTTGTAGGGCATCAGGCCGATGTCCTTCTGCACTTCCTTCTCGTCGAAGCGGCGGCCGATCAGGCGCTTGACTGCGTACAGCGTGTTCTTCGGGTTGGTGACCGACTGGCGCTTGGCCGGCGCGCCGACCAGCACTTCGTTGTCGTCCATGTAGGCGATGATCGACGGCGTCGTACGGGCGCCTTCCGAGTTCTCGATCACCTTGACCTGATTGCCTTCCATCAGCGCCACGCACGAGTTGGTGGTGCCGAGGTCGATACCGATGATTTTGCCCATTTTTGTCAAATCTCCAGATTTTGATCGCTGTGCGGACGCCGCTTTCGCGCTGCGCAGGTAACTGCATGCTCGTGCCGCGTTTTCCCTTGTGCGCGGCTGGCGTCCACTTCAATTCGGAACTGCTGCCCAAATAAGTGCCGAGACGGCGATTTCAAGGGGTTTGGGCTATGCGTTCCATCATTTTTTTCAATCGCGGGGCCGATTGGGTGAGTCCAGGGCCCTCGCTGCTTACTTTTTGCTTACTTCGGCGCCGAAACGGTCACGAGCGCAGGACGCAGCACGCGGTCGGCGATCACATAGCCCTTCTGGAGCACGCTGACGACCGTGTTGGCTTCCTGCTCGGACGGGACCATCGAGATGGCCTGATGACGGTGCGGGTCGAACTTCTCGCCCACGGGATTGATCGCGAGGACCTTGCCCTTCTCGAGCGCGCCGGTCAGTTGCCTGAGCGTGAGCTCGACGCCTTCGTTGACCTTGGCGAGGTCGTCCGAATTGTGCGCGAGCGCGGCTTCGAGGCTGTCCATCACCGGCAGCAGATGCTCGGCGAAGTTTTCGATGGCGAACTTGTGCGCCTTGGCGACGTCTTCCTGCGCGCGGCGGCGGACGTTCTCCGTCTCGGCCTTGGCGCGGACAAAGGCGTCCTGCAATTCGGTGACCTTCGCCTGGGCTTCAGCCAGGGCAGCCTCGGCCAGCGCGGCAGCGTTCTGGTCCACGCCGCCTTGCGTTGCCTGCTGGGCCGCGTCAGCCGCCTGCGGCTGGGCTGGCTGGGCTTGCGACGCCTCGTCCGCGGGCGTGGGGTTCTGGCTCGTCGGGTTCTCTTGCGTGTTTTCCATGTCGCTGAACATCGTTGAATAGTGAAAAAGGGGAACAAAGCTTCGAGCGCCTTCCGGCCGCCCTGTCTGCCGCGCCGCCGACCGTTGCGCCGGCACGACGAATGCTTTGTACATTGCGACAGCACATGGGTGCCGGATCGCTTGTTTCAAGGGCTTCCCGCGGCATTTTTATACAGAGATCAAAGCCGCGAAACTGCCCGTTACAACCATTACTGCAGCGCCGCAACATTGAAATTGAGTAAGGGGCAACCCTGACCTACACTCAGAGGAGATGCTGCTCGTGACGCGTTTACCCTGAGTCAAGCATCGCACCGAATGGGCCTGGTATTGGCAAACCGATTACTAGCCAGGCCTCGAAACTGGCCGTTTTGCAGCGATCCCCAGGGGAGTACCGTGAAACTGACCTTTGCCATATCGGTGGTCGCGCTGGTACTCATCGCCGGAACTACGACCATCTGCATGTCGGGCGCCGTGAACGAAGACACGACGGAATACGGGGGCGTGCACGCCACCATGGAGGCGCTCTTCAATCCTCACGCGAAAATTTGTCGATAGTGCGGCGATCGCGCTTGGTCGGCCTGCCCTGCAGCACGGCGGCCGGCTCGCGAAAGAGTCGCCGCCGCTCCTGCTCCGCCGCGCGCCGTTCGCGCCCGGCCTGGGTTTCCGCGTAGAGCGTCTGCGCGACGCTGGCGGGGCTGCGCACCTCGCAAATCCCTAGCACTTCCACTTCCCACACCACGTGATCGATCTCGATTTCGACGAGGTCGCCCACGCGCACGTCCTTCGATGCCTTCACGGCCTCGCCGCCAATGCGCACGCGCCCCTTGCCTACGGCGTCAGAGGCGAGCGAGCGCGTCTTGAAAAAGCGCGCCGCCCATAACCATTTGTCGATGCGCAGACGCGCGCCAGGTTCAGTCGAAATCTTGTAGTTCATCAGAAGCTTTCCGCATGGGCCGGTCAGGCCGCGGGCTCACATCACTGTCAGGTCAGGTCACTGCGCCGGCGGGCGCCGCGGCCTGCACGGGCCAACCTTGCAGGTGCTGCGCGACGATTTCGCCAAGCGCCGCGACCCACGCGGGCGCGGCGTTCAGGCAGGGAATGCGGTGGAACTCCTTGCCGCCGCCGTGCAGGAATTCGTCGCGCACTTCCATGCCGATTTCCTCGATGGTTTCGAGGCAGTCCGCCGTGAAACCGGGGCAGAAGACGTCTGCACGGCGCACGCCGCCCGCGCCCAGTTCCCGCAGCGTGGGCGCCGTGTAGGGCTGGAGCCACTGCGCACGGCCGAAGCGCGACTGGAACGTGACCCGGCACTCGACCGGCGTGAGTTCCAGCGCGTGCATGAGCAGCGCGGCCGTTTGCTGGCACTGGTCGTGGTACGGGTCGCCGAGATCGAGCGTGCGGCTCGGCACGCCGTGAAAGCTCAGCACGAGGCGG
>DATBXG010000559.1:0-2421 GCA_036514415.1 Paraburkholderia sp. | reverse complement strand
GCCCGTGCCGATGGCGCGCTTTCGTCCGAACATCGTCGTGGGTGACGTTGGCGACGCCTTCGAGGAAGATTTCATCGACACGCTCGCCATCGAATCCGCAACGGGCGACGAAGAGATCGTGCTGCGCTTCGTGAAGCCCTGCTCGCGCTGCCCGATCACGACGATCGATCAGCTAACGGGCGAGCGCGACGCGCAATGGCCAACGGAACCGCTCGACACGCTTGCGGTGTTTCGCGCCGATCCGCGCGTAGATGGCGGCCTCACATTCGGCCAGAACGCAATGGTGGTGACTGGCGCGGGCAAGCACGTGGCGGTGGGCGCACGCGCCGAGTGGGAGTACCGCTTCGACGAATGAGCCGCGCCTGCGCGCTCAGTGTGACGGCAGCGCGCGCCACTGGCCGGGCGCGAGCCCAAAGCGGCGCGTGAACGCGTGCGTGAACGCGCTCTGGTCGCCGAAGCCCACTTCGAGCGCGATGTCGGTGAGCGACGCGCGCGGGTCGGCGAGCAGCGTGAGCGCCGTGTCGAGCCGCAGCCGCTGCAAGTAGCGATGCGGCGTCTCGCCGAACGCTTCGATAAAAAGCTGATGAAAGCGCCGCATGCCGAAGCCGCAGTGCGCGGCGAGATCGGCAATACGCAGCGGCTGAGCGAGATGCGCGCGCAGCCACCGATCGATGCGGGCGAAGTCCAACCCGGCAGCCGCGCTGAATTGGGCGCTTGCTGCCACGCCAGTTTGTGCGATGAATGCCGCGCACAGGCGCGCCGAGGCGTCCCAGTGGAAGCGGCGCGCGCGCAGGTCGGCGCTGTCGCGAGGCGGCGCGGCCGCGGCGGCGCGCTGCGCGATCTGGCTCACGAGCTGCGTGAGCGCCGGGTCGAGGCGCACGGCGCGCGCGGTGTCGAAAAGCCGTTCGGGCACCGCGAGCGTTGCCGCGGGCAAGTCGAGCACGAGCTGGCGGTTATCGCCGATACCCATGTAGTCGTGCCGCGCGCCCGCCGGAATGAGCCACGCGGAACAACTGTCGATGCGCTCGCCCTGGCCGTTCACGGTCATCTCCATCTCGCCGTCGAGACCGAGCACGATCTGGTGAAAATCGTGCAGATCGGTTTCCTCGATCGCGCCGTAGCGGCGCAGTTCGACGCCGGGCGCGGTGACGGGAGCGTGGTGATGCGGATTCATGATGACCGGTTGCGGTTGCAAATAAGGCGAGCGCCGTGAAGCGTCAAGCGAACATCAGACGTCGAGCAGTTCGACTTCGAACACGAGCGTCGCGTTCGGCGGAATCACGCCGCCCGCGCCACGCACGCCGTAACCCAGTTGCGGCGGAATCGTCAGCTTGCGCACGCCGCCCACCTTCATGCCCTGCACGCCTTCGTCCCAGCCCTTGATGACCATGCCGCCGCCGAGCACGAAGGCGAACGGGTCGTTGCGGTCCTTGCTCGAATCGAACTTCTGGCCGTCCGTCAGCCAGCCGGTGTAGTGCACGCTGACGGTCTGGCCGGCCTTGGCTTCGGCGCCGGTGCCTTCGGTCAGGTCCTCGTACTTGAGGCCGGATTCGGTGGTCACGATAGACATGTGAAAACTCCTGAAACGGATGAGATGAGTCCGCTATTGTAGGCGCTTTGCAGGGCTCGGCGCGCAGCCATCGGCGCGGTCGTGCAGTTATCGGGGCAGGCACGCGGGATGCTCGCTATCCGCTGCCTATAATGGGGGACCGCTTCGCCCGGCCAGAGGCGAAATTCGAGGAATCTGATGGCGTCGACTCTGCAAACCCGTAACGAACGCACGGCGCGCCTGTGCGCCGAAACCGCGCTTTTCATGCGCGACCATGTGCTTTCGCGCGTTTCGCACGACTTGCGCAGCCCGCTCAACGCGATCCATAGCTGGGCTTACGTGCTCGAACGCAAGATCGACAATGCCGACGCAACCGCGCAGCGCGCGCTGGGTGGCATTCGCACGGGCGTCGAGCAGCAGGTTCGGCTGCTCGAAACACTTGTTGACACCACCCGCGCCGAAACGCGCAAGCTGCGCGTCGAGCGCGCGCCGTTCGCGCTGGCGGCGCTGATCGGCGAAGCGGTGGACGATGCCCGCGCCGCGCTCGGCGACGCGCGCGGCGTGAGTTTCGCGGTGCAGGACACGACCGGCGCGGCGATGCTCGACGGCGACCGCGAGCGCTTTGCCCAGGCGCTGTGGCTCATGCTGGTGTTCGCCACGGAGACGAGCGCGCAAGGCGCGAGCGTGGCGCTCGCGGCGAGCGCCACGGCCACGGCGGCCCAGTTCGAAGTGAAATGGCGCGCCACGCCGCAGACGCTCACCGACGAGGCGCTGCCGCACGCGCTGGAACCGTTCGCGCGCGCGCAGGCGAGCGAGCCGCAGGAAGCGGGGCGCCATGCCTGGGTGCTGGCGCTGTGCCAGCGCGTGGCCGA
>DATBXG010000558.1:0-3881 GCA_036514415.1 Paraburkholderia sp. | reverse complement strand
TGCCGCTCACCTGCACGAGATTGTTGATGGGCACCGACTCCGGGTACGGCTCCATGTTCGCGAGCTGGGCGATCAAGCCCGCGCGCTCGCGGCGCGACTCGCCCATGCCGACGATGCCGCCGCAGCACACGTTGATGCCCGCGTCACGCACGCGCTCGAGCGTCTCCAGGCGGTCCTCGTAGGTGCGCGTCGAGATGATCTGGCCGTAGAACTCGGGCGAGGTGTCGAGGTTGTGGTTGTAGTAGTCGAGGCCAGCATCGGCGAGCGCCTTCGCCTGATGATCTTCGAGCATGCCGAGCGTCACGCAGGTTTCGAGGCCCATGGCCTTCACGCCGCGGATCATGTCCTTGATCGGTTCGAGATGGCGGTCCTTCGGATTGCGCCACGCCGCGCCCATGCAGAAGCGCGTCGCGCCATTCGCCTTCGCGCTGCGCGCGGCGGCCAGCACGGCGTCGACTTCCATCAGCTT
This sequence comes from Paraburkholderia sp., assembly GCA_036514415.1. Lineage (GTDB taxonomy): Bacteria > Pseudomonadota > Gammaproteobacteria > Burkholderiales > Burkholderiaceae > Paraburkholderia. The sequence goes on along the minus strand of DATBXG010000558.1, from coordinate 3,412 downwards.
GCTCGCGTCGAGGCCCGTGTCGTGATGCGACGACTGCGGGCAGTACGCGCAGTCTTCCTCGCAGCCGCCGGTCTTGATCGAGAGGAGCGTCGAAAGCTGCACGGCGTTCGCGTCGAAATGCTCGCGATGCACCTGCTGCGCGCGGAAGATCAGGTCGTTGAACGGCAGCTCGTAGAGCGCGGCAACGTCGGCGACGCGCCAGCGCGAAGCGGCGTCGCTTTGCGCCTGAGCGGCGGCGGCCTTCGTGACGGGAACGCTGACGGTTTGGATTTGAGTCATGGTGTCGTGGTCCTTCGAGACGGTGACGGTATAAGCGGAGACGCGCACTCAGCGCGGCGCGACGAGGTGCGCGAGCAAGGCGTCGATATTCAGGTGTCCTGCTGCATCGTCGGCGCTCGCGCCGCGCATGTGCGGCACGACGCCGATGAGCGGCGCGCGGTAGTGGGCCGCGAGGCGCTCGCGCAGCGCGGCGATGTTCTCTTCGGGGAACGTCATGGCCGGGTCGATGCGGTTCGCGACCCAGCCCGCGAGCGTCAAGCCGCGCGCGGCAATGGCCTCGGCGCTCAGCAGCGCATGGCTGATGCAGCCGAGCCGCATGCCCACCACGAGCACCACCGGCAGGCCGAGCGCGACAGCCAGATCCGCAGTGTCTTCAGTCGCCGTGAGCGGCACGCGAAAACCGCCCACCCCCTCCACGACGACGGCATCCGCGCGCTCGCACGCCGCCTTGTAGCACTCGACGATGCGCGCCATATCGAGCGTCACGCCTTCCAGCGCGGCGGCGATGTGCGGCGCGGCGGGCTCCTTGAGGAGGAACGGCGTGCGGATTTCGGGCGGCAGCAGCACGCTCGCCGCGGCGTCGAGCTGATCGGCGTCTTCGTTGTGCCAGATGCCATCGCGCTCGCTGGCGCCCGCGGCAATCGGCTTGAGCGCCGTGGCGCGCAGCCCCGCGCGGGCGAAGCCGCGCAACAGCGCCGCGCTCACGAAGGTCTTGCCGATCTCGGTATCGGTGCCGGTGACGAAGAGCGAAACCGTCATTGCGCGAGTTCCTGCGCGTTTGTGCGTGCCTCAAGGCTCGCGCGCTGCAGCGATGCGTTCAGCCGGTCGAGGTCCGCATCCGAATGCGCGGCCGAAAGCGAAATGCGCAGCCGCGAGGTGCCCTCGGGAACGGTGGGCGGCCGGATGGCGGGCACCCACAGGCCGTCGCGCTCGAGCGCGGCCTGCAGCGCCAGCGTCGCCTCGTTCGCGCCGATGACGAGCGGTTGCACGGCGGTGTGCGAATCGACGGGCTGCCAGCAGGTTTGCCCGAGCAGCGAACGCGTACGGGCGACCAGATGCTTCAGGTGCGCGCGCCGCGCATCGCCCTCCTCGCCCTCGATCAGACGCAGGCTCGCAGACACCGCATGCGCGACCGCCGGCGACGAAGCCGTCGTGAAGATATACGGTCGCGCACGCTGCACGAGCCATTCGATCACCGTGCCGTGCGCGCAGACGAACGCGCCCGCAACGCCCGCCGCCTTGCCGAGCGTGCCGACCATCACGAGATGCTCCGAGCGCAGCGCGGCATCCGCCAGCGCGCCGCGGCCCTGCGGGCCGAGCACGCCGAAGCCGTGCGCATCGTCGACCACGAGCCACGCGCCGTGCTTCTCCGCGAGCTCGACCAGACGCGCCAGCGGTGCGACATCGCCGTCCATGCTGAACACGGTGTCGCTCACGATCACCTTTGCGCTCGCGTCGGAGGCTTCCAGCATCGCGGCGAGCGCTGTCGTGTCGGCATGCGGATAGATCTGGATTTCGGCACGCGAGAGCCGCGCGCCGTCGATCAGCGACGCGTGGTTGAGCGCGTCGGAGAATATCGTCGTGCCGCGGCCGGCGAGCACCGTGAGCACGGCGAGATTCGCCATGTAGCCGGTGCTGAAGTACAGCGCGCGCGGCGCATCGACGAAACCGCCTGCGAACGCCGCGAGATCGTCTTCGAGTTGCGCATGCGCGCGCGAGTGGCCGCCCAGCAGATGCGAGCCGCCGCTGCCCGCGCCGTAGCGCTGCGCACCTTCGGCCATGGCCGCGATCAGTTGGGGATGCGCGGCGAGACCGAGGTAGTCGTTGCTCGCAAAGCCAATGGTCGCGCGGCCGTCCACCTGCATATGGGCGCTGCAAGGCGTGTCGGCGGTGCGGCGGCGGCGGCGCAGGCCGCGCGCGTCAATGTCGCGCAGGCCCTTTTCGAGGGTGTCGAGCAGCGCGTTGTGATGATGCGCCATGTCAGAGGTCCTCCGCGACAGTGGCGTCGAAAGTCTCGCGCGTGCGGGTTGCGAGGAACGCCTGCATTTCGTTGTCCAGAATATATGGCGGCATGACGTAGACCGTCGTGCCAATCGGGCGCAGCAGCAGTTCGCGCTGCAACGCGTGCTCGAAGAAGCGGCGCGAGAACGTAGCCGCGCGCTGCGGGTCTTTGAGCGCCACGTCGAACGCGAGAATCGTGCCGCTCTGGCGCAGGTTGCGCACGAGCGGATGCGCGGCGAACGGCTCGAACAATGCGCGCAGTTGCGCCGATTTGCGTGCGTTCGCCGCGAGCACGTCGTCGCGCTCGAACAGGTCGAGCGTAGCGAGCGCGGCGCGGCACGCGAGCGGATTGCCCGTGTACGAATGCGAATGCAGGAAGCCGCGCGTGGTGTCGTCGTCGTAGAAAGACTCGTAGATGGCGTCGCGCGACAGCACGATCGAAAGCGGCAGATAGCCGCCGCTAATGCCCTTCGAAAGCGTGAGCAGATCGGGCCACACGCCCGCCTGCTCGCACGCGAAGAACGTGCCGGTGCGTCCGCATCCCACGGCGATTTCGTCGGCGATCAGGTGGACGCGGTGGCGATCGCACAGCGCGCGCAAGCCCCTGAGATACGCGGGATCGTGCATGGCCATGCCCGCCGCGCACTGCACGAGCGGCTCGACGATCAGCGCGGCGATACGCCCTTCGCGTTCGACGAAAAGACGCTCGACATCGGCCAACGCGCGGGCCGCGACATCCGCCGCCGTTTCACCGGGTTGCGCCGCGCGCGCGTCGGGCGAAGCGACCACATGCGCGTGATGAAGCAGCGGATCGTAAGCATCCCTGAAGAGCTTCACATCGGTCACGCCGAGCGCGCCGATGGTTTCGCCGTGATAGCTGTTGGCGAGGCAGACGAATTCGCGCTTGCTGCCCTCGCCGCGGTTGCGCCACGAATGAAAGCTCATCTTGAGCGCGATTTCGACGGCCGACGCGCCATCGGAAGCGAAAAACGCGTGGCCGAGCACGCCGCCCGTGCGCGCCGACAGCCGCTCGGCAAGCTCCACGGCGGGCTCGTGCGTGCAGCCCGCGAGCATGACGTGCTCGAGCGTGTCGAGCTGCGCCTTGAGCGCGGCATTGATCGACGGATTGGCG
>DATBXG010000557.1:0-4310 GCA_036514415.1 Paraburkholderia sp. | reverse complement strand
GCGAAGCCCGCCGCTATTGGGTTTGCGGCTGATTTTCAAGTGCTTTTCAGAGGCTGGATTGCGACAATTGGCCTTATAAGAATTCTTTCTATGCTTCTTCCTGTTTCGCCGGCTTATCGATTTTTTGAATCCGGCTTCAAGTTGGAATTGACTAATCTCAAGTGCGCATTAACGGCCGATCTATGCGCGCCTTACATGGCTCATTGCTGTCGATTCATAAAACTAAAAATTAGTGATCCGAAGTAAGTGGCGCGAAGAGAGCACCTGTGAAAAGGGCTCGCGCGGCCGGCGCGAGCCCTTTTCCGGTAAAGCGTTACAGCGAGAGCAACGAGCCGCTGCGTATGGGTTTTTCGCCGGCAATGCGTGCAACTTCCTTGCCGGCCGTGGCGAAGCGCGCGCTATGGCGTGCGTACAGCACGCCGCTCACACCGGCGTGCAGCGTCGTCACGGTGTCGGCGAGCGGATCGACGATATCGGCGATTGCCGCGCCGCGTTCCACCCACGTGCCGCAATCCACGCGAAACACGAGCACGCCGCTGGCCGGCGCGACGATCGGTTCCGTGCCCGCGAGCGGCGTGGCCTCATGGGCGAGCGGCGGCAGCGGCGCGGCCGTGCCTTCGATCACGCCGCGTCCGGTCAGATAGTCGACGATGGCCTGGGCGTCATGCTCGGCGGACTCGTGAGAGACGTCGCGCTGGCCGCGCAGCTCGACCGTGACCGAAATCGAGCCGTACGGAATGGGGTAGCGCTTGCCGAAGTGCTCGCGCAGCTCCGACCAGCAGAAGCTGTGAATCTCGTCGAACGGATTGCCAATCGAGTTGAGCGCGAGCAGCGAGGCCTTGGCGTCGAGATAGCGCGCGAGCGGCTCGACTTCGGGCCACAGCTCGGGGTTCGTGTAGATGTGCATGGCGGCTTCCCAGTCGCAATGCAGGTCCAGCACGATGTCGGCGTCATACGAAAGGCGCTGGAGCGCGAGCCGCATTGAATCGAGCTCGGTTCTGGGCTGCTGGTCAGCCAGCGCTTTGCCCATAGCCGCGCGGATGGCCGTGCGGTTCGCGGCTTCGTCGGGCCCGAGGCTCGCCTCGATGTTGGGCAGCACCAGCGCGGTGAGCTCGTGGAAATTGCGGTTGAAGTTCTGCGCCGTGTTCGATTCGAAGCGGCCGATCATGTGCCCGAGCCAGTGCTGGTTGAGGCCCACCGGGTTGGGCACCGGCACGATCACGACCTCGCCGCGAAGGCGGCCTGCGGCTTCCAGCTCCGCGAGCTTGCGCCGCAGCACCCACGAGACGAGCATGCCCGGCAGTTCATCGGCGTGCAGGGAGGACTGGATGTAGACCTTGGGGCCGCCCGACGGGCCGTAGTGGAAGCTCGTGACTTGCCGCTCGGTGCCGAGCGCGGGCGCTATCAACGGATGGTTGCGGGTTTGCATGATGGATACGCGCGGCGCGGCGGCCCGCGAAAGGCGTTGGAGTTGAAGGTGGCCCCGAAAGGGGCCCTAGCCCGATATTAGCGGATTCGCCGCAGTGCCGGAACCCTCGCGCCCACGCGTGCATGCGGCATCGCCAAAAAATATGGAATGCGAAATAAAAATCTGGAAAAGAAAAAGCCCGGACGGAAGTCCGGGCTTCGTGCGCTGTGATCCGGCGCCGGTGCGACGCTTAGCTGCCGTACACGTCGAAGTCGAAGTACTTCGCTTCGATCTTCTTGTACGTGCCGTCCTTGATCATGTCGGCGATAGCCTTGTCGATCTTGCCCTTCAGGTCGGCGTCTTCCTTGCGCAGGCCGATGGCGGCAGCGCCCGTCGGGATTTCCTTGCCCGCGAACTGGAAGCCAGCGCCGCGCGGGGTCTTCAGGAAGCCCAGATCGGCTTGCACTTCATCCTGCAGCGCAGCGTCCAGACGGCCCGAGATCAGGTCGGCGTAGACCTGGTCCTGGTTCTGGTAAGGAACGACGTTCACGCCCTTCGGCGCCCAGTTTTCCTTCGCGTAGGTTTCCTGGATCGTGCCTTGCTCCACGCCCACCGACTTGCCCTTGAGCGAGTCAGCCGTCGGCGCGAGGCTCGAGCCCTTCTTGGCGACGAGGCGCGTCGGCGTGTTGAACAGCTTCGCCGAGAAGGCGATCTGCTGCTCGCGCTGCGGGGTGATCGTCATCGACGAGAGCACGCCGTCGAACTTCTTGGCCTTCAGGCCCGGGATCATGCCGTCGAAGTCTTGCTCGACCCACACGCACTTGGCGTTCAGGCGCTTGCAGATTTCGTTGCCGAGGTCGATGTCGAAGCCGACCAGCTTGCCATCAGGTGCTTTGGATTCGAACGGTGCGTAGCTGGCGTCGACGCCGAAACGCACGGTGGACCAGTCCTTCGCATGGGCGGCGCCGGCCGAGACGGCGAGCAGGGCAACCGTGAGGGCGGCAAGCAGTTTCTTCACTATGGGTACTCCTCGAGATGGTTCAGGGCGCGCCGCGTGCGGTGGTGCCGCCAGGCGCATTTTTCCGGCGCGGCCTGCGCCGGATTATTGTTAGACCTGCCAGCCTGCGGCCAGCGAGGCGCGGCAAGCTTACCAGGTCAAAATTGCTGCGTCGCTAGTGTAATACCGGATGGCGGGAAAGGGAGTAGTTAAGCGTACGCCCGTGCTCTTGTACGATTTGACGCACGGCCTTGTCAGGCAAGGCCCGCGAGTCGGTGAGGGCGGCCCGGCGCGGGGGCGCGGGACGGCGTGCGCGATGCTCGGCCGCAACAGTAGGAAGAATGCAAGGCCGCGCGGACGCGGCGTTGTCAACCAAATGAAGGGAAATTGAAATCGAATCGACGGCGCGCCGTTGGTTTCCGGCCCATGAGGGACGACCCAGCGCGTAGTCTTTACCGCAGCGCAGCAGGCACGGCAGGCGCAGCGTGGGCATGCGCCTGCACCGCATCAGACCACGCGCACGCCCGCGCGCCAGGTCGCGCGCGGCACGGGCAGCGAGTCGAGCATCGTGACGCGGACGAAGTCGGCGCGCAGGCCCGGCTCGATCGCGCCGCGGTCGTGCAGGCCCGACTTGCTCGCGGGCTCCCAGGAGACCGTGGCGAGCGCGCGCGGCAGCGTCCAGTCGGCCTGGGTCACGAGGTCGAACGCGGCGGTCAGGAGGCTCGACGGCACGTAGTCGGACGAGAGGATGTCGAGCAAATCGGCCTGCGCCAACTCCAGCGCCGAGACGTTGCCCGAGTGCGAGCCGCCGCGCACCACGTTCGGCGCACCCATGATCGTCGCGATGCCGCGCTTTTTCGCTTCCTCGGCGGCCACGCGCGTGGTCGGGAATTCGGCGAGCACGATGCCTTCGGCGGCGGCCTGCTCCACGTGCTCGACGAGCGTGTCGTCATGGCTCGCGAGCGGGATGCCGCGCGCACGGCAGCGCTGCACGATTTCGAGGCGGTGCGCGTCGGCGTAGCGTTCCTGTTCAGTAGCCATTTCGGCGAGCATGGTGTTCGTCTGCTCGTCGGTCCACTTGCCGTGGCGCTCCTGAAATTTGCGCCATTGCTCGCGGTCGTGCCACTGGCGCTGGCCCGGCGTATGGTCCATCACCGAGGCGAGGCGCAGCAGCGGGTGTTTGCTCAGCGTGTCGAAAAGCTCGATCACGTCTTCGGTGGCGATTTCGCAGCGCAGGTGCAGGAAGTGCTCGGCGCGCAGCAGGTTGCGCTCGGAAAAGCGCGTGAGCGCGGCGGCGCTCGCGAGCTGCACGTCGCGGCCGCGCACGCCTACGGCGAGGCGCGTGCCGATGGCGAGCGCGTCGAACACCGTGGTGATGCCGGCCGCGGCGATCTGCGCGTCGTGAATGACGAACGCGGCGTCGGTGTTCCAGTGCACGCCGGGACGCGGTGCAAGGTGCTTTTCCAGGTTGTCGGTATGCAGCTCGACGAGGCCGGGCAGCAGGAAGTCGCCTTCCCAGTCTTCGGCTTCGGGCGCGGCGGTCGAGCCGCGCGAGATGTCGCGGATCTTGCCGTCTTCCACGCTTAGCGTGCCGGTGAAAACGTCGTCTCGCGTCACGATGCGAGCGTTCTTGATCAACATCGTCAGGCTCCGAATCAAATGTTGGTTTGCGCCGTTCAGGCGGTCATTATGCGGCGGCGGTGAGCGGGGCTTGCGCGCGCGGGGCGCTCAGTTCGAGCACGCGTGTGGCGACGCGCTCGCGGGTGTCCTCGTCATGGAACACGCCGACGATCGCCGCGCCGCGCTCGCGCGCCTCGCCAATCAGGCTCGCGACGACTTCCCGGTTTTCCGCGTCGAGCGATGCCGTCGGTTCGTCGAGCAGCAGCACGCGGTGCTGCGCGATCA
>DATBXG010000556.1:0-4124 GCA_036514415.1 Paraburkholderia sp. | reverse complement strand
GGGCGACAGGGTCGTCGCGATGCGGTACGGCGCGAGTGCGGCGGCGTCGAGCGCGTGCGCGACGTCCTCCGCGATCTGCGACATCGCCGGGCAGCCCGAATAGGTGGGCGTGATGACCACCTCGATGTGGCCGTCGTCGGCGCGGCGCACGTCGCGCAGGATGCCCAGTTCGCGGATCGACACGACCGGAATCTCCGGATCGGGCACCGCTTCGAGCACTTCCCAGGCGCGTTCGAGCGCGCGATCTGCCGTTGCTTGCATCGTGACTTCCCCTGTTCCTGCGTGAGCGCGGAGCGTGCTTACCAGCGCGCGACCGGATGCTGGCGCGCAAGGCTCTGCATCTCGGCGAGCACGAAGCCCATGTGTTCCGAGTGCTCACCGTGCTTGCCGGTCGTGATGTGGAACACCTGCTCGGGCAGCGTGAGCGTGGCTTCCTCGAGTGCGGCCTCCACGTCGGCGCGCCACGCGGCTTCGAGCTGCGCGGTGAGCGGCGCGATGCCGGCTTCGGCCACAGCCGTTTCCACGGCGTCCGTGCTGAAGAATTCCCGCGTGTACGGCATCAGCCAGTCGAGCGCGGCCTGGGCGCGGCTGTGCGACTCATCGGTGCCGTCGCCGAAACGGATCAGCCACTCGCGCGCATGGTGCACGTGGTAGCGCGTTTCCTTGATCGAGCGCTCGGCGATCGCGGCCAGCTGCGGGTCGGCGGAGCGCAGCAGCTCGGTCCACAGATGCGCCATCAGCGAGGCGTAGAGGAAGTTGCGCACGATCGTCACGGCGTAATCGTTGGACGAATGCGTCGTGCCGGCGAGCGGGCCGAAGTGCGGCAGCTCGGCGAGCGTGTAGTTCGCGAACTCGCGCTCGGCGCGGAAGTAGGCGTAGTCGTCCTCGGTGCGTTCGCGGCCGGTGAGCGCCTTCTCGAGCGTGGCGGCGTGCGTATAGAGCAGGCGCGCCTGACCAATCAGGTCGAGGCTCATGTTGGCGAGCGCGATGTCTTCTTCGAGGATCGGGCCGTGGCCGCACCATTCCGTATTGCGCTGACCGAGGATCAGCGCCGTATCGGCGAGGCGCAGCACGTACGCGAGTTGTTCAGGCGTGGGCGTCGTCATGTTGCGCTCTTACATGTGGTTGACTTCGTCGGGCAGCGTGTAAAACGTCGGGTGGCGATAGATCTTGTCGCCGGCCGGCTCGAAGAGCTCAGCCTTCTCGTTCGGATCCGACGCCGTGATCGCCGACGACGGCACCACCCAGATGCTCACGCCTTCCTGACGGCGCGTGTAGACGTCGCGCGCCATGCGCAGCGCCATCGTGGCGTCGGCGGCGTGCAGGCTGCCGCAATGCTTGTGGTCGAGGCCCTGCTTGCTGCGCACGAACACTTCCCAGATCGGCCATTCCTTGTTCATCGTGAATCTCCTTCCAGATGTCTGTTAAGGGTCAGGCGGCGTGCTTCTCGGCGCGCTGACGCTGCTTTTCGGTATGGGCGAGGGCGGCTTCACGCACCCACGCGCCTTCGTTGTGCGCCTTCACGCGCGTGCCGAGACGCTCGCGGTTGCACGGGCCGTCGCCGTTCACGACGCGCCAGAATTCTTCCCAGTCGATCGTGCCGTAGTCGTAGTGGCCACGGGCTTCGTTCCATTTGAGGTCTGCATCGGGCAGCGTGACGCCCAGCACCTTGGCCTGCTCGACCGTGGCGTCGACGAACTTCTGGCGCAGGTCGTCGTTCGAGATCCGCTTGATGCCCCATTTGGCCGACTGGTTGCTGTGGACCGAATCGGCGTCGCTCGGGCCGAACATCATCAACACCGGCCACCACCAGCGGTTCACGGCCTGCTGGACGAGTTCGCGCTGCGCGTCGGTGCCCTGCATCATCGCGAGCAGGGCGTCGAAGCCCTGACGCTGGTGGAACGACTCTTCCTTGCAGATGCGGATCATGGCGCGCGCGTACGGACCATAGGTGCAGCGGCACAGCGGAATCTGGTTCATGATCGCGGCGCCGTCCACGAGCCAGCCGATCACGCCGACGTCTGCCCAGGTCGGCGTCGGGTAGTTGAAGATGCTCGAGTACTTGGCCTTGCCGGCGTGCAGCGCGTCGATCAGCTGGTCGCGCGAGACGCCGAGCGTCTCCGCCGCGCTATACAGATAAAGGCCGTGGCCGGCTTCGTCCTGCACCTTGGCGAGCAGGATCGCCTTGCGCTTGAGGCTCGGCGCGCGCGAAATCCAGTTGCCTTCCGGCAGCATGCCGACCACTTCCGAGTGCGCATGCTGCGAGATCTGGCGCACGAGCGTCTTGCGATAGGCTTCGGGCATCCAGTCCTGCGGCTCGATCTTGCCGTCGGCAGCCATGATGGCGTCGAACTGCGCCTGCGCGGGCGAGGCGGCATCCGCGTCGAGCGGGGCGACGTTGCCGGGGATGTCGAGGGATTGCGTGTACATGGAGACGCTCTCGTCGAAGTTGGGTATGTCGCGCAGTATAAGCCAACCGACCGGTCGGTAAATGAATTTTTTGAGGTAGGGCAAAAAAAGTTTGGCGTGACAGGTGAGTGTTAGTAGGGCGCCAGCGGGATTGCCTGGGTTTTGCTCGGGTGGGTGGCTTGTGGGTCAGACCGTCCGCTGGACTGTCAGGCCGATGGAAGGCTGCACCGCGGGCCATGGGGCACAATGCTCTTTTGCCTGCGCACTCGTTCACGGATGAAGATTTCTTTTGCTCCTCTCGCGGCTGCGGCCGCTCTGTTCGTTTCGCTCGGCGCCGCGTCCCCGGTCTTCGCCGATCAATCCTCCGGCGCCTGGGTCACGAGCTGGGCGACGGCACTCCAGTCAATTCCCGAGCGCGACGCGCTCCCGGCCCTATATCGCGCGCCTGAGGTCGCTGGACGTACCGTTCGGCAGATTGTGTACCCGACGCTCGGTGGCTCGGTTGCGCGAGTGCATGTCAGCAATCTCCATGGACGCACGCCGCTTGTGATCGAAGCGATGGCGATTGCGCCGTCTGCGGGTGGTGCGGCTGCGAGCGAAGGGGGGGCGGTGCATGTGACCTTCGGTGGGCGGGCGACGGTTTCGGTGCCCCCCGATGCAGCACTCGATAGTGACCCTGTGCGCATCGACGTGAAGGCGCATACACCTTATGCCATCAGCACCTATATGGGACCCGGGCAAAAGATGGTCGCCTGGCATCGCGTTGCGAGCCAGGTGAACTATGTCTCGCGCCCTGGCAATCATGTCGCCGATCCGTCGATCGGCGCGTTCACCGAGCGCTTCACACAGCATGCGTGGGTGACGGGCTTGGCCGTCGAGGTGCCGGGGGCATCGACGGTTGCGGCGATCGGCGATTCCATCACCGATGGCATGCGTTCCTCGCTCAATCAGAACCGTCGCTGGCCGGACGCGCTGGCGCGGCGGATCGCGCAGTCGCAACGCTCGGACCTTGCTGTGATCGACCTCGGGATTAGCGGCAACCGGCTGCTGAGCGATTCGCCTTGCTACGGCGAGGCCCTCGAGCGGCGCTTCGGCCGCGACGCGCTCGGCCACCCGGGCGTGCGGACGGTGGTGCTGCTCATCGGCATCAACGACATCAACTTCCAGGCAATGCCGGCGCGATCGGGCCTCGACTGCGACTTTCCGCATACGCATGTGGACGCGAACGATCTGGTTGCGGGTTATCGCCGTGTGATCGCGCAGGCGCACGGGCGTAACGTGCGCATTCTCGGCGCGACGCTCACGCCGGCTTCACTGCCGCCAGAGCGCGAGGCGATCCGCACGGCGGTGAACCAGTGGATCCGCACGAGCGGGGCGTTCGACGGCGTAGTCGACTTTGACGCGGCGCTGCGCGATCCGGCTGATCCGGCGCGCCTGCGCTACGGATACGACAGCGGCGACCACATCCACCCGAGCGACGCGGGCTACGCGGCAATGGCCAACGCGGTGCCGTTGGCGGCTCTCGGCGGGAAGTAGACGAAATTTCGCGTCCCCCCTTGCGGGGCGTCGACAGGGGCGTTAAGATTCGCCCCCTTCGCAGTTCGATGTCTCTGACGTCGGGTCAGCGAAGGCCGCCGCGGAAACCGGCGGCACGCGAAGTCGGCGGCTTTTTTAAGCGGTAAGCGAAAAAAAGCAGTTGACGAAGCGGGAAAGAG
>DATBXG010000555.1:0-7605 GCA_036514415.1 Paraburkholderia sp. | reverse complement strand
TCGTGCTGCGCTTCGCCGCCGAGCCGCTCTTCTCGCTCGTGCTCGGCGCCGCGTGGCTGCCGGCCGTGCCGCTCTTTCGCATCTTCGTCGTCAACATGGCGATCAGTGCGTTGAACTCGGTGCTGGCCTCGTATCTGCGCGCGGTTGGTGACGCGCGTGCCGTCACGTTCGCGTCGCTGCTCCAGGTCATTGCGCTGGTGCTGTCCGTGCCGCCTGCGTTGCACCTGTGGAGCGTGACCGGCGTTGCATGGTCGATGACCTTCGGGCTGGCCTCGTGCGCGGGATGGATGCTGTATCGCGTGTTGCGTCAGAAGTAGCGGGCGTGGGCGTTCAAGCCGTTCGAGAACAGTTCGACCGGTTCAGGCGCGCAGGGTGGCTTCGACGATTTCGGCGAGCTGGTGCCCTAGCGTGGGCGAGTTGAGCTGGCAGTACACCGCGTGCGCGGCGGCCGCCGCCGCGCGCATGTCGTCGGGCGGCATGGCCCAGATCCGGCGCAGCGTTGCGGCGAGCGCAGCCGGGCCGCCGTCGCGGCCGAAGAAAAAGCCCGTGCGGCCGTCTTCGACATAGCCAGGCTCCGGGCCCATGTGCAGTGGCAGCCGGTCGTGCACGATGGGCGGCAGGCTCAGCGCGAACATGTGCACGACGCTCAAGCCCGCCGAGCCCGGATAGCAGCCGACGCGGCAGCGCCGGCTGATCGTCGCGATCGCGTCGTCGTCGAACACCGCGCCATACCAGACCACGTAGCGGCGATCGCTGTACTTGCGCTTGAGGCGCTCGCCGTGCTCGCCGTCGCCGATCACGTGCAGCGTGATGTCGCTGCCTTCGCCATGCAACTGGCCGACCACGTCGATGAGCGGTTCGATCTCCGAACCTTCGCGCAGTCTGCCGATGAAGAGGATGCCGTTTTCAGCGCCGGTCTTGGCGGCGGGCTCCACGCCGCAGGAGACAGTGAGCGAGTTGTTCGCGACGACGAGCTTCGCGCGCGGACAGCCGATATCGACGAGCGAACGCCGCGAAGCCTCGGTGTAGCAGACGTAGCGCACGGCGAGCGCGACCGCGAGCCGGTAGCAGACCGTGCGCACGAGTCCCGCGGACTTGTGGCGGTAGAGCCCCTGGCCGTGGATCAGCACGGGCACGCGCATGACGCGCCCGGCGAGCAGTGCCAGCCATAGCGAGAGATAGCGGACGTCTGCAAAGATCAGGACTGCATCGGGCCGCTCGAGGACGATGCGCGAGAGCACGCGGCTTTGCATGCGAATGCGCCGCGAGGGCAGGCCGGCGATGCGCGTTTCGACGAACTCGTCGCACTCGGGCTTCTCGCGCGAAAAGCCGTTGGCCTCGACGCCCTCGGAGCACGCGAACACCTTGACGGAAAAGAGACGGTTGAGCGACTCGATGACTTCGATGCGATAGCGCGCGATCAACGGCTGCACGTAGAAAACGACGGGGCGTTTGGGCCGTACGCCACTTTCGGCTTCGCAAACCGTTGTGCCGGAAGAGACGATCTCGTTGTCCACTGCCTGGCTCCGACGTGTCGACGTGGTCATGTTGGGGAGATTCATCCGGTCGGACGGTTATGCGGTCATATTTTCGGGACTCTATAGCAGTTGTAGGCGAGCAGCGGGAAAAGAGGAATCCCAAAATTGCTATTGAATAAATGTGGCCGGTCGCGACGCGCTATGGGCGATGCGTAATCGGTAAGTGCACTGTAAAAGGGCAATCGATGAGCATGAATTCACGTAGAGAAGGCGTAATAGAAGCCCCGTAAATACGCGATCAATACACTCGCCGATTCACGCAGGTCGCGAGCTTGTTCGCAAACCGTTGGAATCAGTCGTTGAATAGATCGTTTCGGACAACTTGATTCGGGCCTGAACGGAAGCGCACAGACGCCGTGCTAACCTCGAAAGGAGTCCAGGCGACCACCGGAGTGCGGAGAAACCGATGACGACGCTCGCAGCCGATGATCTCCCGCCTTCCAGGGCGGCTACGAACAGTGCGAAGGTGCGTATGCGCGTCGCGGTGGTGATCGCGACCAAGGGGCGGCCTCAGGCGACGGCGTGGGTCGTGCGTCTGCTCGCGCGGCAAACGGCGCGTCCGGATCAGGTCATTCTCTCGGCGAGTTGCGCGGACGACATCGGACCGTACGACGCCAATGGTCTGCGCGTGAACGAAATCATCGGCACCGCGGGTTCGAGCGTGCAGCGCAATCGCGCGCTGGATGCGCTCGCACCGGACATGGACGTCGTGATCTTCCTCGACGACGACTTCGCGCCCGAGCGGCACTGGATCGAGCTCTGCGTGCAGTTGTTCGAGAGCGAAGCGTCGCTCGTGGGCTTTTCGGGCCGCACGCTGCGAGACGGCGCGAATACGCAGCCGGTGTCATGGGAAGAGGCGGTCGCGCTCGTGGACGGCGCGCAAGCCGAGGTGTTGCGGCGTCCGCCGCTGCGGCCGTGCGTGGAGCTGTACGGCTGCAACATGGCGTGCCGCGCGCAGGCCATCGCCGATCTGCGCTTCGACGAGCGCCTCGTGCTGTACGGCTGGCTGGAGGACAAGGACTTTTCGCGGCGCCTCGCGCGCCGTGGTGGCGTCGTGTACTGCGACTATCTGCTGGGCGTCCATCTCGGGTTGCGAAGCGGGCGCGTTTCAGGCCGGCGCTTTGGCTATTCGCAGGTGGTGAACGCCATGTATCTGTGCAACAAGGGCGTGATGTCGCGTAAGGAAGCGACCAGCAACATCCTGCGCGCCCTGAGCATGAACTGCGTAAAGTCGGTGCGCCCGGAGGCGCATCTCGACCGGCGCGGACGTCTGATCGGCAACGTGATCGGCATTGCCGACCTGTGCATCGGCGCGGTGCGGCCCGAGCGCGCAGAGCGACTCTAGATTCGCGCGCCGCGCGACGCTAATTCATCGCGCCGCGCGGCATGCGCGAACTTCAACGCTCAGTTTCCCGAACCACGCGCGACGCGCCGTTGCTTGACGGCATCGGCGAGCCCTTCGAGCACGCCCACGCTTTCGTCCCAGCCGATGCACGCGTCGGTGATGCTCTGGCCATAGGTCAGCTCGCAGCCTTCCTTCAGGTCCTGGCGGCCCGCCACGAGGTGCGACTCGACCATCACGCCGACGATGCGCTCGTCGCCCGCTGCGACCTGGCGGCCGATATCGGCGCACACGGGAATCTGGTTCTCGTGCTTCTTCGAGCTGTTCGCGTGGCTCGCGTCGATCATGAGGCGCGCGGCGAGGCCTGCCTTGCCGATGTCGCTGCACGCGGCGTTCACGTTTTCCGCGTCGTAGTTCGGCGTTTTGCCGCCGCGCAGAATCACATGGCAGTCCTCATTGCCCGCGGTCGAGACGATGGCCGAGTGGCCGCCCTTCGTCACCGAGAGGAAATGGTGCGGCTGCGACGCGGCCTTGATCGCGTCCACGGCGATCTTCACGTTGCCGTCGGTGCCGTTCTTGAAGCCGACCGGGCACGACAGTCCCGAAGCCAGCTCGCGGTGCACCTGCGATTCCGTTGTGCGCGCACCAATCGCCCCCCACGAGATCAGGTCGGCGATGTACTGCGGGCTGATCATGTCGAGGTATTCGGTGCCGGCGGGCAGGCCCAGCTCGTTGATGGAGACGAGCAGTTCGCGCGCGGTGCGCAGGCCGTCGTTGATCTTGAAGCTGTTGTCGAGGAACGGGTCGTTGATGAGGCCCTTCCAGCCCACGGTCGTGCGCGGCTTCTCGAAGTACACGCGCATCACGATCTCGAGCTCGTTCTTGAAGCGCTTGCGTTGCTCGACGAGCTTCTTCGCGTAGTCGACCGCGGCCTTGGTGTCGTGAATCGAGCACGGCCCGATGATGACGATCAGGCGGTCGTCCATGCCGTGCAGAATGCGGTGCATGGCGCGGCGCGATTCGAAGATCAGCGTCGACACATCTTCCGAGCAGGGGAATTCGCGGATCAGGTGAGCGGGCGGCGTGAGTTCCTTGAGTTCGCGAATGCGGACATCGTCGGTGTTGTGCGGGGGCATGGTCGTTTTCTCCTGATCCTGTGTGTAGCGTGCGTCGCGTGGACGGTGCTTCAAAAATCCGTTAGATGAAGGTGCGGCTCTTGGCTAAAGACGAAACTGCGAGACGAAAAAAAACCGCCAGGCTTGGCTGGCGGTTTCTCGTGTGTTCGGGGTCCTGCGCGTACTATCAACCCTCTCGATCCGCCAGCGGTCTGAGATACCAAAAGAAGTAAAAGTAAAACTTCGTGGCGAACATGGCGGTTTGGGTCTGAACGTTCGTGACTTCGGTTCGTTACGTCGAAAAGGGTGATTGCCTTTATAACCCGGGCTTCTCGTGACTGGCAAGCGGGGTGAGGCGAAAAAGCGGACTAGCCGCGGCAAAAATGATTTGCATGCAGGAAATCCGCACGGCGATGCGGATTTTCCGCATCGCCGTGCATGGAACATGCAGGCCGCTGCCGCTTAAACGGTGCCGCCCACGGTCATGCGGTCGATGCGCAGCGTCGGCTGGCCCACGCCCACCGGCACGCTCTGGCCCTCCTTGCCGCACACGCCCACTCCGGAGTCGAGGCGCATGTCGTTGCCGATCATGCTCACGTACTTGAGCGATTCCGGGCCGCTGCCGATGAGCGTCGCGCCCTTCACGGGGTAGCTGATCTTGCCGTTCTCGATCATGTACGCCTCGGAGGCCGAGAACACGAACTTGCCGTTCGTGATGTCCACCTGGCCGCCGCCGAAGTTCACGGCATAGAGGCCGTTCTTCACCGAGCCGATGATCTCCTGCGGGTCCTTGTCGCCGTTGAGCATGTACGTGTTGGTCATGCGCGGCATAGGCAGCGCGGCGTACGACTCGCGGCGCGCGTTGCCCGTGACGGGCATCTTCATGAGGCGCGCGTTGAGCGAGTCCTGGATGTAGCCCTTGAGGATGCCGTCCTCGATCAGCGTCGTGCACTGCGTGGCGTTGCCTTCGTCGTCGATGTTGAGCGAGCCGCGGCGGTTGGGCAGCGTGCCGTCGTCCACCACGGTCACGCCCTTCGCGGCCACCCGCTCGCCGATGCGACCCGCAAACGCCGACGAGCCCTTGCGGTTGAAGTCGCCTTCGAGGCCATGGCCGATCGCCTCGTGCAGCAGCACGCCGGGCCAGCCCGGGCCGAGCACGACGGTCATCGCGCCGGCGGGCGCCGGGCGTGCTTCGAGGTTCACGAGCGCGGCGTGCACGGCGTCGTCCACGTACTTCGAGAGCACGTCGTCGGTGAAATAGCCGTAGTCGTAGCGGCCGCCGCCGCCGCCGTTGCCGATTTCGCGGCGCCCGTTCTGTTCGGCGATCACCGTGACGGACACGCGCACGAGCGGGCGGATGTCGGCGGCGAGCGCGCCGTCGCTGCGCGCGACGAGCACCACGTCGTACTCGCCCGCGAGCGCGGCCATGACTTGCGTGATGCGCGGGTCGCGAGAGCGCGCCATCTGCTCGATGCGCTCGAGCAGCTTCACCTTTTCGGTGGCGTCGAGCGAGGAGAGCGGGTCGGAGGGCAGGTAGAGGTCGCGGCCCGCGATGCCGGTGAGCGACTTCGCCACCTGGATCTTCTGCTTGCCGCCACCGGCCTGTGCGATCGAGCGCGTGGCGACGGCCGCCTGGCGGATCGCTTCGGGCGAGAGGTCGTCGGAGTAGGCGAAAGCGGTGCGCTCGCCGGAGACGGCGCGCACGCCGACACCCTGGTCGATGCTGAAGCTGCCCGACTTGACGATGCCCTCTTCGAGGCTCCAGGCCTCGCTGCGCGTGGTCTGGAAGTAGAGGTCGGCGTAGTCGACGCGATGCGTGAAGATCTCGCCGAGCGTGCGCGTGAGCACTGCCTCGTCGAGGCCGTAGGGCGTGAGGAGCAGGTCCTTCGCGGTCGCCAGATTGCGAATGCCGGGTTCGATGATGTTCATGCGCTCAGTGGGATCAGTGGATCAATCGATGAGTCTGTGAATCAAGATTCGGGCGCGGTGCAGCGAAATCAAGCGCCCCAATCGTCGTAATCGTCATGGTGGAAGGGCGTGCCGGGCGCGCTTTCACGCGCAGTCGAGCACGCGGTGCCGCCACGCGGGCAGGCTCGCGCGCACGGCGGCGATGCGTTGGAGGTCGATGTCGCCGATCACCACACCCGCGCCCTCGTCGCGCACGTCGACGATCTCGCCCCATGGGTCGATCAGCATGCTGTGGCCCCACGTGCGCCGGCCGTTCTCGTGCGTGCCGCCTTGCGCCGCAGCGAGCACATAGCACTGGTTCTCGATCGCGCGGGCGCGCAGCAGGATCTGCCAGTGCGCGCGGCCGGTGGTGTAAGTGAACGCCGAAGGCACGACCATCAGCGCGCAGTCACCCATGCGCCGGTACAGCTCGGGAAAGCGCAGATCGTAGCAGACCGAGAGGCCCACGCGGCCAAACGGGGCCTCGAAGGTGCGCACCTCGGCGCCTGGCCGGATCGTGCGCGCTTCGTCGAATGATTCGGCGCCTTTTTCGAAGTTGAAGAGATGGATCTTGTCGTAGCGCGCGCGTTCCTCGCCGCTCGGGTCGAACACCAGCGTGGAGTTGAGCACGCGGGTGTCTTCCGGTGCTTTCAGCGGCAGCGTGCCGCCGATCACCCACACGCCATGGCGTTTCGCCGCGTCGGCGAGAAAGCGTTGAATGGGCCCGTCGCCATGCGGCTCGCGAATCGCGAGCTTCTCGCTGTCCTTGTGGCCCATGAAGCAGAAATATTCGGGCAGTAACACGAGGCGCGCGCCAGCGGCGGCGGCCTCGGCGATCAGCTTTTCCGCTTCGGCGAGATTGCGTTCGCGATCGGGCGTGCTGACCATCTGCAGCGCGGCGACGCGAAACGGGTCGAGTGGGGGAGCGCTCATCGGCAGATCTTGAAGGGGTTCGGGGTACATGGCGCGCATACCGCGTGCCCATGGCGCAGCGCACCTGGTGGGCAACTGGGTGCGCTATTTAGTGCACCGTGGCCGGCGACTGCGCGTCCATCTTACCCTGATCGCCATGCAGCCGCTCGACGTGCGGTTTGGCCCACGGGCCTGTGATCGCGAAGTCCATCGCGAACGCGTGCTCGAGCGTTTGCGAGAGCACGACGTCGCCGATCAGCGCGCCGAGGCCAAAGAGCGGATTGATGATGGTCGCCACGACCACGCCCGCGCCCGCGCTGACCGTCGGCACCACGTGTATGCGCAGGTCCTGGGTTTCGTGCGCGAGGTCAACGCTGCCTGCCATCGTCGCGCGCCCGGGGGCGGTGACGAGCTTGAAGTCGTTGGTGCTGCCGATGCCGTTCTGGATCTGCGCGGTGGCCGTCGCGCTCGTGAAGGGCAGGCCTTCGCCGATGATGTCGCGGAAGTCCGTCGTGAGGAAGCGCGCGAGGCTTTGCAGGCTCAGCACGCCGAGCAGCTTCGCCACGCCCGGATCGACCTTGAGGATCTGGCCGTGGCGCAGGTCGACTGCGAGATTGCCGTTGAGCGTCGGGAAGTCGATCTTCGTGGGGCCGCCGCGCCAGACCAGGTTGCCGCTGAGCGTGCCTTCGCCGCTCTTGATCGCGTGCGCGACGCCCGCGCGTTCGAGCAGTTTGCCCGCGTCCTTGATGTC
>DATBXG010000554.1:0-6810 GCA_036514415.1 Paraburkholderia sp. | reverse complement strand
TGGCAGGCGGCGTGGACACCTATACGCTGCAGCAGCCGCTAGGCGTGTGCGCCGGCATCACGCCATTCAACTTCCCCGCCATGATCCCGCTGTGGATGTTCCCGATGGCGATCGTCTGCGGCAATACGTTCGTGCTCAAGCCTTCGGAGCAGGACCCGCTCTCGACGATGCAGCTCGTCGAGCTCGCGCTCGAAGCCGGCATTCCGAAGGGGGTGCTCAACGTCGTGCACGGCGGCAAGGAAGTCGTCGACGCGATCTGCACGCACGATCTCGTGAAGGCGATTTCGTTCGTCGGCTCGACGGCCGTTGGCACGCACGTCTATCGCCTCGGCAGCGAGCACGGCAAGCGCGTGCAGTCGATGATGGGCGCGAAGAACCACGCGGTCGTGCTGCCGGACGCGAATCGCGAGCAGGCGCTCAACGCGCTGGTTGGCGCGGCGTTCGGCGCGGCGGGCCAGCGCTGCATGGCGACCTCGGTGGCGGTGTTCGTGGGCGCGGCGCAAAAGTGGGTGGATGAGCTGGTGGAAAAGGCGAAGACGCTCAAGGTCAACGCGGGCCACGAGCCGAAGACCGACGTCGGCCCGGTCGTTTCGCGCGCGGCGAAGACCCGCATTCTCGGCCTGATCGAATCGGGCGTGAAGCAGGGCGCGACGCTCTCGCTGGATGGGCGCGACGTGAAGGTGCCGGGCTACGAGAACGGCAACTTCGTCGGCCCCACGGTGTTCACGAACGTGAAGACCGATATGGACATCTACACGAAGGAAATCTTCGGGCCGGTGCTCGTGGTGCTCACGGCGAACACGCTCGACGAAGCGATCGCCATCGTCAACGCGAATCCGTTCGGTAACGGCGTGGGCCTCTTCACGCAAAGCGGCGCGGCGGCGCGCAAGTTCCAGAACGAGATCGACATCGGCCAGGTCGGCATCAACATTCCGATTCCGGTGCCGGTGCCGTATTTCAGCTTCACGGGCTCGCGCGGCTCGAAGCTCGGCGATCTCGGCCCGTACGGCAAGCAGGTCGTGCAGTTCTACACGCAGACCAAGACGGTCACCGCGCGCTGGTTCGACGACGCGACCGTGAGCGACGGCGTGAACACGACGATCAGCCTGCGCTGAATCGCCATCGGGAATCAGTAAGGGATACTGAACAATAACGGAGACAGGCTCATGAAAATCGGATTCGTCGGGCTGGGCCACATGGGCGCGCCGATGGCGCTCAACCTGCTCAAGGCGGGCCATACGGTGGCGGTGTTCGACCTGAGCGCGAGCGCCATGCAGACGCTCGCCGAGGCCGGCGCGCAGAAGGCCGCATCGGCGAAGGCGGCGGCAAGCGGCGCGGAGTGCGTCATCACGATGCTGCCCGCGGCGGCGCACGTGCGCAGCGTGCTTACCGCGGACGACGGCGTGCTGGCAGGCATCGCGAAGGGCGTGACGATCATCGATTCGAGCACGATCGATCCGGCGAGCGTCAAGGAGTTCGCGAAGCTCGCCGCCGCGCAGGGCAATGCGTTCGTCGATGCGCCGGTTTCGGGCGGCACGGGCGGTGCGGCGGCAGGCACGCTCACCTTCATGGTAGGCGGCAGCGCGGCGCTCTACGAGAGCGTGAAGCCGGTGCTCTCGGGCATGGGCAAGAACATCGTCCATTGCGGCGAGACGGGCACGGGGCAGGTCGCGAAGATCTGCAACAACCTCGTGCTCGGCGTCACGATGGCCGGCGTGGCCGAGGCGATGGCGCTGGGCGAGGCGCTGGGCATCGACCCGAAGGTGCTGGGCGGCATCATGAACACGTCCACGGGCCGCTGCTGGAGTTCGGATACGTACAACCCGTACCCGGGCGTGATCGAGACCGCGCCTTCCTCGCGCGGCTATACGGGCGGCTTCGGCACCGACCTCATGCTCAAGGATCTGGGCCTCGCCACCGACGCCGCGAAGGGCGCCCATCAGCCCGCATATATGGGCGCGCTCGCGCAGCAGCTCTATCAGGCCATGAGCAGCCGCGGCGACGGCAAGCTCGACTTCTCGGCGATCATCAAGCTGTATCGCGCGGACCGAGGTTGAGCGCGGCTGCGCATCACGAAAGGCGCGCTGCGAAGCGCGCTTTTTCTTGCGCGGCTATTTTCAGCCCTTGATACGGGCCTCGACGCGCGCAAAGAGCCGCTTGAACCACTTGCCGAGCTGCGCATTCGAAGGCACAAGCACGATGGAGCAGGCAAGGATGCGATAGACATCGTTGCGCGTGATCTTGGAGGTCTTCGCGGGATCGAGCCAGTCGTCGTTATCGACGAGGCGTTCGAGCGTTTCGAGCCCGATGAGGATCGGCCACAGGCACGCAAGGCGCAGACGCACCGAGAGGCGCGGCAGCGCAAACGTATAGTCGATGGCGGCGCGGAAGTGATCGAGCGCGATGCGCACGAGTTCGAGCATGATCGGCCGCGCGCGCGCGGAGGCGCCGGGCTGCAGCAGGTCCTGTGCGGTCAGCCCGGCCTGGGCCAGCATCGATGCGGGCAGATAGCAGCGGCCAATGCGCAGGTCCTTGCCGCAGTCGCGCAGCACGTTCACCATCTGCAAGGCCTTGCCGAAGCGGATGCCGCGCGCGTACATGGTTTGCTCGAGCGAGGGCGCGAGCGTGCCCGGCACATGCATGTACGTCATCTTCGTCCAGAACTCGCCCACGCAGCCCGCCACGAGATACGTGTAGCGGTCGAGATCGTCCCATGTATCGAGCGCCGCCACCTGGCCCGAGCGCTCGTCGGGGAACGTGCGCAAATCGAATTCCATGCCTTCGGTGAGCGTCGTGACGATCTCGCGCACGGCGTTGCGATCGGGCTCGTCGAGTTGCTCGAGCACCTGCAGCGCGCCGCCCAGCGACTCGAGCAGGAGCTTCTCATCGGATTGCGTTTGCTGGCCTGCGACCTCGCCGGCCAGACGCGCGAGCAAATTGTCGTCCTTGTCTGCGCCGTTCACGCGCTCGCGCAGCGCGAGCAGCAGGGCGAGCCGCCGCTCGGGCGAAATCAGTGCGGTGTCGGCGATGGTGTCGGCTGCGCGCGCGAGCAGATAGGCCTCACCCACAGGGTCGCGCATGCCGGCCGGCAGCACGCGCATCGTGAGGTAGAACGAACGGGAAACACCTTTGAGCAACGGGCCGAGCAGGAAGCCCCGGATAGAATTCTGCATGTCGGATAGAGGCAGCGAGAGACGGATCGGACGCAGCCGCATTGTATCGTGGACGGAGGAGGCAAGGCCCGGTGAGACCCGAGCGCGCGTTTTACGACCTGCAGGTGCGCTTCGCGCGCTCGGCGGCGCGTCTTGCGGGCGTGCCGCTCGCGGCGGCGCTGCTGCTTGCGCGCGTCGAGCGCGTACACGCGTTTGCCGATCTGTTGGCTTGCTTCCCCTTACAAGCGCTCGCGGTGCATGCGCCAGTCGCGGTGTTCCAGCAATTTCTGGATCTGGACGCGTGACACCTGGCCTTCGAGGACGATGCTGCCCACCATGATCGCGTCAAACCGCCTGCTTGTCCGTTGAAAGCGAACGTAACCGCCACGGTTACCAAAAATTCTTCGAGACAGCTATGGCGTCGTGCAGGCGAGCGCGACCTGAAAGCCGCTGCAGGCGCGCGGGGCACTGGCCGGGCGCGGAAAAGGATGCGCGCGAAACGGCCGATCCCGGCCTCTACGCAATATTGATGAAAGTAATTCCTGTAATTCGCGGGTAACGCGCACTCCGCGCCCGGCGCACTAGACTCCGCCGATGCTTTTGTCTCGGAGCGCCGCTCATGTCTTCGTCCCCGGCTCTTGCCATTCATTCCCTGCGCGATTTCGAGCTGACTGCGGACGGCCAGTACCTGATGGTGAACGGCAACCAGCCGGACAGCGTCGCGCTGCATTGCTCGGTCATGCATGAGCTGCTCGCCGCGCTTTCCAACGCCATTGGCCGTTCCGAGCGCATCCGCCACAAGACCGCGAGCGTGAAGTTCACCATGCCTTGCGAGGCCTGGGAGATTGGCCGCGAGTCGGGCGACGTGCAGCATCTCGTGGTGAGTTTTCGTCTGCCTGGCGGCGCCGAATTGTCGTTTCGCCTGCAACCCGCGCAAGCCGTGCACATGACCGAGGTGCTTTCGTTCGCGACGGGGCTTGCGAAGATGCGCCTGCCCGGCGGCGCGAGCATGCAGTAGGCGTGGCGCGTCGGCCTCGCTTGTCACACCCGTTGTACACCCCGCATCCGTGGATGCCGCCGCGCGTCTCGCGCCGGGCCATGGCCCGTTGGCCACGTCCGGCACGTTCGGCACATTCACGGTTCTTTCGTTGTCTTCCTATTCGACCTCCCGCATGACGGCATCAACTACCACGGCGCGCTATGCACGCGCGCTGACTCTCGCCGGTCTCGGCATCGGCGTGATCGCGGCGGCGCACGCCACCGAGCCCTTCGTGGTCCAGGACATCCGCATCGACGGGCTGACGCGCATCGAGCCGGGCACCGTGTTCGCGTATCTGCCGATCAAGCAGGGCGAGACCTTCACCGACGACAAGGCCTCCGACGCCATTCGCGCGCTCTACGCGACGAGCTTCTTCAGCGACGTGCGTATTTCCACGGAAGGGCACACGGTGGTCGTCCAGGTGCAGGAGCGTCCCGCCATCGGCACGATCGACTTTGCGGGCATCAAGGAATTCGACAAGGACAACCTGACGAAGGCGCTCAAGGCGGTCGGGCTCTCGCCGGGTCAGAGCTATGACAAGGCGCTCGTCGACAAGGCGGAGCAGGAGCTCAAGCGCCAGTACCTCACGCGCGGATATTACGCGGCCGAAGCCACGACCACGGTTACGCCGATCGACCGCAATCGCGTGGGCCTGCTGTTCTCGGTCGTCGAAGGCCCGAGCGCCAAGATCCGCCAGATCAACTTCATCGGCAACAATACGTTCAGCGGAGCGACGCTGCTCGACGAAATGCAGCTTTCCACGCCGAACTGGTTCTCGTGGTACACGAAGAACGACCTGTACTCGAAGGAAAAGCTCACGGGCGACCTCGAGAACGTGCGCTCGTACTATCTGGACCGCGGCTATCTCGAGTTCAATATCGACTCGACACAGGTCTCGCTTTCGCCCGACAGAAAGGACATGTATCTGACGGTCGGGATCCACGAGGGCGAGCCCTATACGATCTCGAGCGTCAAGATGGCCGGCAATCTGCTCGACCGCGAGGCGGAGTTGAAAAAGCTCGTCGGCATCAAGCCGGGCGAGCGCTTCTCGGCGCAAAAGCTCAAGGACACGACGAAGGCGATCGTCGACAAGCTCGGCGAATACGGCTATGCGTTCGCGACCGTGAATGCGCTGCCGGAAATCGACCAGAAGCATCACACGGTCGCGCTCACGCTGCAGGTCGACCCGAGCCGCCGCGTGTATGTGCGCCGCGTGAACGTCACCGGCAACACGCGCACGCGCGACGAGGTCGTGCGCCGCGAAATGCGCCAGCTCGAAAGCTCGTGGTTCGATTCGAACCGTCTCGCGCTTTCGAAGGACCGCATCAACCGCCTCGGCTACTTCACCAACGTCGACGTGACGACGGTGCCCGTGGAGGGCACGCAGGACGAAGTGGACGTGAACGTGAACGTGACCGAGAAGCCGACCGGCACGCTTTCGCTCGGGCTCGGCTACGGCTCCGGCGAAGGGCCGATCATCTCGGCGGGCATTTCGCAGGACAACGTGTTCGGTTCCGGCAACAGCCTTTCGCTGAACGTGAACACGGCCTCGACTTACCGCACGCTCTCGGTCACGCAGGTCGATCCGTATTTCACGGTGGACGGCATCAAGCGCATTACCGACGTCTACTACCGCACGACCGAGCCGCTCTACTACTCGAGCACGAACGACACGAGCTTTCGGATCGTCTCGTATGGCGCGGACATGAAGTTCGGCATTCCGTTCTCCGAGACCGACATGGTGTATTTCGGTCTCGGCATCGAGCAGGATCGCCTCGACATCGATTCCAAGACGCCGCAGACCTACAAGGACTACGTGAACGAGTTCGGGCGCGTCTCGAACACGGTGCCGCTCACCGTGGGCTGGTCGCGCGACAACCGCGACAGCGCGCTGGTGCCGAGCCGCGGCTACTACGCTCAGGCGAACGCCGAATACGGCACGCCGGCGGGCACGCAGTACTACAAGGGCGACGCGCAAATGCAGTACTACTACTCATTCGCGCGCGGCTTCGTGCTGGGGCTGAACTTCCAGGGTGGTTACGGCAACGGCCTGGGCGGCAAGCCATATCCGATCTTCAAGAACTACTATGCGGGCGGTATCGGTTCGGTGCGCGGCTACGAGTCGGGCTCGCTCGGCCCGCGCGACACCACGACGAACGATCCGATCGGCGGCTCGAAGATGGTGGTGGGCAATATCGAGCTGACGTTCCCGCTGCCGGGCACGGGCTACGACCGCACGCTGCGCGTGTTCACGTTCGTGGACGGCGGCAATGTCTGGGGTACGGAAGGCAGCAGCACCGGCGCGAACGGGCTGCGTTACAGCTATGGCGCGGGCCTCGAATGGATCTCGCCGATCGGGCCGCTCAAGCTCGACATCGGTTTCCCGATCGTCAAGCACGCGGGCGACCAGTACCAGAAGTTCCAGTTCCAGATCGGCACATCGTTCTGAGGGCTGTCTGGCTTTGGCCTTTCCTTGTATTCGCGTCGGTCTGCGAGCGTTGCCCCTGTGCGGGGCGGCACCTACTTTTCTTTGCAGCGGTGTATGGACCGGAGACATGGGTAACAGGTGTGCGGGGACATGGGTAACACTTCGGGCGAGTGAATCGCCTGGAGCCGTTC
>DATBXG010000553.1:0-9029 GCA_036514415.1 Paraburkholderia sp. | reverse complement strand
GGTTTTGAGGGAGATTGCTGATACGCTGGGCCTACACGAATCAACTGTCTCGCGTGTGACAACCGGTAAATACATGCTGACTCCATTCGGGACACTTGAATTTAAGTACTTCTTCGGATCGCATGTATCGACGGACACCGGGGGCGCTGCATCGTCCACCGCCATCCGTGCCCTCATCAAGCAACTCATAGGAGCCGAGAACACCAAATCTCCTCTTTCAGACAGCCGCATAGCCGAACTGCTGGCGGAACAGGGCTTCGTGGTCGCGCGGCGTACGGTCGCGAAGTATCGCGAGGCGCTGAAGATTCCGGCGGTCAATCTGCGCAAGTCTCTTTAGCCTGTTCCGGCTTTCACGGAGCAGGCGTTTTCCGGCCGCTGCGCCCGTTGGCGGAAATGGTCGGCCGAGCTAGCCCGTCGTCGCAGGCCTTTCGGGGAGCCGCGCACAGGCAGATAGTCGACCGGCATTGCCGCGCTTCACGCGTCACGCGGCCATCAGCCTGGAGAAGCACTATGAATCTGAAGATCAGTGGACACCATCTCGAAGTTACGCCAGCGTTGCGAGAATACGTGATCACCAAACTGGACAGGGTGCTAAGACATTTCGATCAGGTAATCGATGGCAATGTGGTCCTCTCGGTCGACAACCATAAGGAAAAGGATAAGAGACAGAAGGTCGAAGTGAACCTTCATCTGAAAGGCAAGGATATTTTTGTGGAGAGCGCGAACGGCGACATGTACGCCGCCATCGATCTAGTGGTCGACAAGCTGGACCGCCAGGTCGTCCGTCACAAGGACCGCGTGCAGGGACATCAGCATGAGGCGATCAAGCATCAGCCTGCGCCCATCATCGAGATCCCGCCGCAATGAGCCTCGTGGCGATCCTCGCCATGACCCGGGGCTGGAGTCGATAGTTCATCCTCCGCCCTCTGAAGCGAAGCCGCCCGAACCGGGCGGCTTTTTCGTGGGTGTGTGCAACTTTGAGTGTTGCCGACGGTGCAACCGGGGAACAAGGGTTGCGCTTATGCCTGGCGCATCGCACCATCGGCGTGGACGCTTGTTCTATAATGGTCCAGTCGTTTTCGGGGTCTTACGCACCAACAAGTCCCCACGGTCCCGGCATCGGGCTTCGTCGCCTGATCCAATGCTTCCGCGAAGGCGGGCTTTGCTGGGGTGAGGAGCATTCAGGCCACGTTTTCGCCTGCCAACATGAATCGTTTAGCCAAAATACTTCCCATCGAGAACGTCGTCGTCGGTCTGTCCGTTACCAGCAAGAAACGCGTCTTCGAACAGGCTGGCCTGATCTTCGAAAACCAGAACGGCATCGCCCGCAGCACCGTTACCGACAATCTTTTCGCACGCGAGCGTCTAGGCTCCACGGGCCTCGGCGAAGGCGTCGCCATTCCGCATGGCCGCATCAAGGGCCTGAAGCAGCCGCAGGCCGCCTTCGTGCGCCTCGCCGAGCCAATCGCCTTCGAAGCGCCGGACGGCCAGCCCGTCTCGCTACTCATCTTCCTGCTCGTGCCCGAACAGGCCACGCAGCAGCACCTTGAAATCCTGTCCGAGATCGCACAACTGCTGTCGGACCGCGAAACGCGTGAGCGCCTCCATACGGAAGAGGACCGCGAAACGTTGCATCGCCTGCTCACCCAGTGGCAACCTTGATGCAAGAGCAGCGTCTTGCCGGCGCGCGGTCGCGCTACGCGTAGCCGACGGCGCGCGCTCGACGCGCGTTGCGTGAGTGAAGCGCAAGGCCCCGGCATCCGTTAATCATGCAGGTCGCACGGTATACACGGTTTATCTAGCCCGCAGCCCAGTTAGCAATTCAGCCAGCCGTTAAGCGAGCCCACTCGCGGAGTCACCGACTCATGGACACTTCCAGCATCAACGCCCAAAGCATCTTCGACGACAACGCCACCACGCTGAAGCTCAGCTGGCTGACGGGGCACGAAGGCTGGGAACGCGGTTTTTCGACGGAAACGGTGGCCACGGCCACGGCGAGCGCCGACCTCGTCGGCCACCTCAACCTCATCCACCCGAACCGCATCCAGGTGCTCGGCGACGCCGAAATCCACTACTACCAGCGCCAGACCGACGAAGACCGCTCGCGCCACATGGCCGAGCTGATCGCGCTCGAACCGCCGTTCCTCGTGGTCGCCGACGGCATGACCGCGCCGCCCGAGCTGGTGCTGCGCTGCACGCGCTCCTCCACGCCGCTCTTCACCACGCCGATGTCGGCGGCCACCGTCATCGACAGCCTGCGCCTCTACATGTCGCGCATTCTCGCGCCGCGCGCGACGCTGCACGGCGTGTTCCTCGACATTCTCGGCATGGGTGTGCTGCTCACCGGCGACTCGGGCCTCGGCAAGAGCGAACTGGGTCTGGAACTGATCAGCCGTGGTCACGGCCTCGTGGCCGACGACGCCGTGGACTTCGTGCGCCTCGGCCCCGATTTCGTCGAAGGCCGCTGCCCGCCGCTTTTGCAGAATCTGCTCGAAGTACGAGGCCTCGGTCTTCTCGACATCAAGACGATCTTCGGTGAAACGGCCGTGCGCCGGAAGATGAAGCTCAAGCTCATCGTGCAACTGGTGCGCCGCCCCGACGGCGAGTTCCAGCGCCTGCCGCTGGAGAGCCAGACCGTCGACGTGCTGGGCCTGCCCATCAGCAAGGTCACGATCCAGGTGGCCGCGGGCCGCAACCTCGCCGTGCTGGTCGAGGCCGCCGTGCGCAACACGATTCTGCAATTGCGCGGCATCGACACACTGCGCGACTTTATGGACCGCCAGCGTCTCGCCATGCAGGACCCCGACAGCCAGTTTCCCGGCAAGCTGATCTGACGCCGCCGCGCGGCCAGTCAACAGACGCCGTGCGCCCCAGGCGCACGCCGCGCGGCCCGGAGAGCCAGTACGGGCGCGCGGATCGGATGCTATGATGACCCAATCGGGTTCATCGACTTTCCCATGCGTATCATCCTGATCACCGGCATTTCGGGTTCCGGCAAGTCAGTGGCGCTCAATGCGCTCGAAGACGTCGGTTACTTCTGCGTCGACAATCTGCCGCCGCGCTTTCTGCCGCAGCTCGCGCAATATCTGAGCAACGACGGCTACGAGCGCCTGGCGGTTGCCATCGACGCGCGCTCGAGCGCCTCGTTCGACGACATGCCGGAGATGATCCGCGACCTCGCGCAGCGCCACGACGTGCGCGTGCTGTTCCTCAACGCGAGCACGCAATCGCTCATCCAGCGCTTCTCGGAAACGCGTCGCCGGCATCCGCTCTCGGGCTCCGCCGCGCATGACGCCAATGTGGGCATGCTCAAGTCGCTGGAAGAAGCCATCGAGCACGAGCGCGAACTCGTCTCGAACCTCGCCGAATTCGGCCATCAGGTCGATACGAGCAATCTGAGCTCGAACGCGCTGCGCCAGTGGGTGAAAATATTCGTCGAGGGCGAGCGCGGCTCGCTCATGCTCACGTTCGAATCGTTTGGCTTCAAGCGCGGCGTTCCGCTCGACGCGGACCTCGTATTCGACGTGCGCACGCTGCCGAACCCGCATTACGACGCCCGCCTGCGTCCGCTCACCGGACTCGATCAGCCCGTGATCGACTTTCTGAACGCGCAGCCGGCCGTTCACGAAATGATCGACGATGTGTACGCGTTCGTTGCGAAGTGGCTGCCGCATTTTCGCGCCGACAACCGCAGCTATCTGACCGTCGCGATCGGCTGCACCGGCGGCCAGCATCGCTCGGTGTACATCGCCCAGACGCTCGCCACGCGCTTTGCCGGCGAGTCGAACGTTATCGTGCGTCACCGCGACGCGCCTCTCGATGTCGGAGAGTCGTCACGGCTGATCGCCTAACCGGCTGCGCATCGCGCGGCCCTTAACCGAAAGCGTTGCGCCATGTCCTCGTCTCTTGCCGTGCTTGCCGATTTGCCGCTGTTTCCGCTGCATACGGTGCTCTTCCCCGGCGGCCTGCTGCCGCTCAAGATCTTCGAAGCGAGATACCTGGACATGGCGAGCGAATGCCTGCGCGAGCACACGCCGTTCGGCGTGTGCCTGCTCAAGAGCGGCGCCGAGGTCGCGCAGCCCGACGAGACGACTGCCGTGCCCGAATCCGTGGGCTGCCTCGCGCTCATCGAGCAATGCGATGTCGAAACCGTCGGCATGCTGCACATCCAGGCGCACGGCACGCAGCGCTTTCACCTGCTCTCCCACCGCCTGGAAGCCGATGGCCTGCTCGTGGGCATGGCCGAGTTGATCCCCGAAGACATACCGCTCGAAGGCGGCGAACAACTCGCGAAATTCGGGGCGTGCTCGGAAGTGCTCGAGCGGATCATCGCGACGATACGCGAGCGCGACCCGGCGAGCCTGCCCTTCGCCGAGCCGTTCCGCTTCGACGATCCCTCGTGGGTATCGAACCGTCTCGCCGAGGTGCTGCCCATTGCACTGCGCGCGCGCCAGAAGCTCATGGAGCTGAACGACGCGGGCGCGCGCATCGACATCGTGCATCACTACATGCAGCAGCATCAGTTGCTTTGATGCTGCTTTGAAGCCGCTTTGAAGCCGCACACGCGCTGACTCAGATCAGCGGTCCACGCAACGCGTCGAGCAACTTGCGCACCGGCGCGGGCACGCCATACGCATCGATCTCTCGCAGCGGCACCCATGCGGTTTGCCCTTCGTTCGCTTCGAGCGGCCCCGCTTCGCCCTGCAGCTCAACGACTCGCGGCTCGATGTCGAGCTTGAAATGCGTGAACGTGTGTGCGAGCGGCGCGAGCGGTGAAGCTGCCGCCGCACGCTCGCGGCTCGCGCCAAACGCCTGCGCGCGCTCGGCGAGCGCCGCTTCGTCGGCGGCTTCGGGCAAGCTCCACAATCCGCCCCAGATGCCCGATGGAGGGCGCTTCTCGAGCATGACCGCGTCGCCGTCGAGCAGCACGAGCATCCACGTGCGCCGCGTGGGCACGGTCTTCTTAGGGCGCGCGGCGGGCAGTTCGCGCTGGCGCCCCGTCGTCTTCGCCACGCAATCATCCGCAAACGGACAGCGCGCGCAGTCGGGCTTGCCTCGGCCGCAGAGCGTCGCGCCCAGATCCATCAAGCCCTGCGTGTACGCGCTCACGTCGGCGTCGCTTGCAGCGGGACCCGGCACGAGCGATTCGGCGAGCGTCCACATCGCGTTCTCCACGCGCTTTTCGCCCGGAAAACCTTCCACCCCGAACACGCGCGCGAGCACGCGCTTCACGTTGCCATCGAGGATCGTCGCGCGCGCACCAAACGCGAACGACGCGATCGCCGCCGCCGTCGAGCGTCCAATGCCGGGCAACTCCGCCAGCGCCTCGACCGTCGACGGAAACTTGCCGCCGTGTGTTTGCGCCACGACCTGCGCGCAGCGATGCAGATTGCGCGCGCGCGAGTAGTAACCGAGGCCGGCCCAGAGCGCCATCACGTCGTCGGAGGGCGCGGCGGCGAGCGCATCGACCGTCGGAAAACGATCGAGAAAGCGCGCGTAGTACGGAATCACGGTCGAGACCTGGGTCTGCTGCAGCATGATTTCCGAGAGCCAGATGCGGTACGGGTCCCGTGTGTTCTGCCACGGCAGGTCGTGACGGCCGTGCTCGCGCTGCCAGGCGATCAGGCGTGGCGCGAAGCCGGTGAGCAGTTGCGTGGGGTACGCGTTTGCAGGAAGCGGCGCGGAGGCGGAGGAAGTTCGGTACATGGAGAAGCTTGCCGGTCAGCGCTGGCAGCGCGGACAGAAATAGGTGGAGCGCTGGCCCTGCACGATCTGTTTGATCGGCGTGCCGCACACGCGGCAGGGTTGGCCCGCACGGTCATAAACGAAGTATTCGAGCTGGAAATAGCCGCTTTCGCCATTGCTGCCCACGAAGTCGCGCAGCGTGCTGCCGCCCTTCTCGATGGCCGAGGCGAGCACGGCGCGCACGGCGTCCGCGAGGAGTTCGTAACGCGCGAGCGAGACGCGCCCCGCTGGGGTCGTCGGCCGGATGCCCGCGCGAAAGAGACTTTCCGATGCGTAGATATTGCCAACGCCCACGACGATGTCGCCCGCGAGCAGCGCCTGCTTGACGGCGACCTTGCGGCCGCGCGTCTCGCGATAGAGCAGCGCGCCGTCGAACGCAGGCGCAAATGGCTCGATGCCGAGCCCCGCCAGCAGCGGGTGGCCGAGCACGTCGCCAGCCTCGCGCGGATGCCACAGCACCGCGCCGAAGCGGCGCGGGTCGCGAAAGCGCAGCGTGAAGTCGTCGAAAAACCAGTCGACGTGATCGTGCTTTTCCGCGGCGGGCGGCCTGGGCAGATTGCGCAGCACGCGCAGCGTGCCGGTCATGCCGAGGTGCACGATGAACCAGCCCTCGTCGACCTCGAACAGCAGATATTTGCCGCGCCGCCCCACGGAACGGATCGTGCGGCCGCGCAGCGTGCGCGCGAGCGTGGCCGGCACCGGCCAGCGCAATGCGGGGTTGCGCACCTCCACGCGCTCGACGCGGCGGCCCGCGACCCACGGTTCGATCCCCCTTCGGGTAACCTCGACTTCTGGCAACTCTGGCATATCTCGCGGCCTGATTGGGATGGGATCCGGGTTGGTCTGCAACTTGCGTAAACGTGTGTGCGCGTTGTGCGCGTATTGTAGCCAGCGCGTTACAATCGACTGAAACATTCGACGGAATTCCATGGAACTGTCTTTCGTTAAGCTGTTCGCGAAGCGTCCCGCGACGCCCCGCGTGCCCGCCGCCTTCGCGCGGCGCCTGGTCGGTGCCGCGGTTCTCGCGGCCTGGACGCTGACCACGTCGAGCGCGTATGCGCAGGATCCGTCCCCCGACACGGACGACACTTCCGTCACCATGCCGGACGCCTTCGGCCCCGCCTCGCCCGACGAGAAGAAGGATCTGCCGGGCGTCCCGCTGTCGAGCCAGGTCGTCTTCCAGGTGCTCGCCGCGGAAATCGCGCTGCAGCGCGACCAGCCCGCGCCCGCCTTCCAGACGTATCTCGCGCTTGCGCGCGACACGCACGACCCGCGCATGGCGCAGCGCGCCACCGAAATCGCGCTCGCGGCGCAAAGCCCGTCCGACGCGCTGACGGCGGTACAACTCTGGCAGCAGTACGCGCCCGATTCGGAACGCGCCGCGCAACTCGACGCTTCGCTGCTCGTGCTCGCCGGCAAGCCCGACGACGCCCAGCCGCTGCTCGCGCGCGAGCTGGCGCGCGTGCCGGCCGACAGCCGCGGCCAGGCGATCCTGTCGCTGCAGCTTCTGCTTTCGCGCGGCCCCAACCGCGTGGGCGGACTGAATGTGCTCAAGACGCTGCTCAAGGACGACATGAACCGTCCTGAGGCGCAGCTCGCGATCGGCCGCCAGCAGCTGCTCGCCGACGACGTGCCCGGCGCGCGCAAGTCGTTCGAGCAGGCGCTCGCGCTCAAGGCCGACTACCTTCCTGCCGCGCTGATGCTCGCGCAGATGGGGCCGGAGGAGCGTGCCGAAGGCATTGCATCGATCGAGAAGTTCGTCCAGCAGAATCCGAAATCGCGTGAAGGCCGGCTTGCGCTCGCGCAGACCTACCTCGCCGCAGACCGCCTCGACGACGCGCAAAAGCAGTTTGAGATCCTGCACAAGGACAACGCGAACGACCTGATGCCGCTCATGGCACTCGCGCTCATCAGCGTGCAGCAGAAAAAGTTCGACGCCGCACAGAAGTATCTGACGCAATACGCGCAGATTGCCGAGAAGAATCCGGCTGCGGACCCCGGCCAGGCCTATATCTACCTTGCGCAACTGTCGGTCGAGCAGAAGGACGACGCCGGCGCGAAAAAGTGGCTCGACAAGATCCAGCCCAACAGCCAGCAATATGTGCCGGCCCAGATCACGCGCGCGCAAATCCTCGACAAGGAAGGCAAGACCGACGACGCGCGCCGCCAGCTCGCGAGCATCCAGGCCGACGATCCGCGCGACCAGGCGCTGATTGCGCGCACCGATGCCGCGATCCTGTTCGACGCGAAGCGCTACCAGGAAGCCGAAGCCCGGCTCGCGAAGGCGACCGCCGACTTCCCGGACGACCCGGATCTCACCTATGACTACGCGATGGCCGCCGAAAAAACCGGCCATTACGAGGTCATGGAAGCGCAGCTGCGCAAGCTGATCAAAACGCAGCCCGACAATCCGCAGGCCTACAACGCGCTCGGCTACTCGCTCGCGGACCGCAACCAGCGCCTCCAGGAAGCCGACAAGCTCGTCGAAAGGGCCTCGGCGCTCGCGCCCGACGACGCGTTCATCATGGACAGCGTGGGCTGGGTGAAGTACCGCATGGGCGACAACGCCAACGCGATCAAGCTCCTGCGCAAGGCCTATAGCCTCCAGCCGAACGCCGAAATTGGCGCGCACCTCGGCGAGGTGCTCTGGAAGAACGGCGACCAGGACGGCGCGCGCGCTGCCTGGCGCGAGGCCCGCAAGCTCGAACCCGACAATGACACGCTCCTGAAGACGCTCAAGCGCTTGCAGGTCAACGATCTCTGATGGCAGATTTTTTCACTTCAGTTTCCCCCAAGGCCCTCTCCGCCATGCGCGCCGCCCGTTTTGTGCGGCGCGCGTCGCTCGGCGCCACGGCAGCGGCGCTCCTCGTGCTCGCAGGCTGCGCCACGCAGCAACCGCCGCGTCAACCGTCCACCTCGAACGCCACGACCTCGCTCAGCACGCAGACGAACCGCGCCTATCACGGCCGCTTCGCCGTGCAGTACGTCGACCAGAACGGCCAGCAGCGCAATGCCTACGGCAACTTCGACTGGCACGAGACCGACTCGACCGTGACGCTGCAACTGCTCAACCCGCTTGGTCAAACGCTCGCGCTCGTGACCTCCGCGCCTTCGCAGGCCACGCTGGAACTGCCGAACCGACAGCCGCTCACGGCCGACAACGTGAGCACGCTCATGCAGCAGGCGCTCGGCTTCGCGCTGCCCGTGGAAGGTCTGCGCTACTGGCTGCAACCGTCGGTCGCGCCCTCGTCGCATGCGAGCTCCACGCCTGATCCGCAGAACCC
>DATBXG010000552.1:0-8381 GCA_036514415.1 Paraburkholderia sp. | reverse complement strand
CGGGCTGATCAGCGCGCCGCCGAGCACGGTGCCGAGAATGATCGAGCCGACCGTGGTGCCCTCGATCCAGCCATTGGCGGCGACGAGGCGCTCAGGCGGCAGCAGCTCGGTCAGAATGCCGTACTTGGCGGGCGAATAGGCCGCCGCGCCGAAGCCCACCACGCCATAGGCGAGCAAGGGGTGGACACCCGCAAGCATGATGGCGCAGCCCACGACCTTGATCGAGTTCGTGATGAACATCACGCGGCCCTTGGGGCGGGAATCTGCAAAGGCGCCGACGAAGGCGGCAAGAACGACGTAGGAGAGGACGAAGAACAGCTTGAGCAGCGGCGTCATCCAGTTCGGGGCGTGGAGATCTTTGAGCAGTGCAATTGCAGCGATGAGGAGCGCATTGTCGGCCAACGACGAAAAAAACTGCGCGGCCATGATGGTGTAAAAGCCTTTTTTCATCTGATGCGATGCTTTCCTCGCTGCGGTCCGTCCGCCCCGGACGGGTGGGAGGCATCCGGGCTTATTACGTTCGAAATGGGTTGTGCGCAGGGCTTTATATCACGAAAATAGGTGTATTCGGACTAGCACAATCCTTGAGCGCCCGTCAGGCGGGCCTGCGGGGCGCTGAAAACGCCCTGTAAGCTCCTGATTCGAAAGCGTCTTTGCGAAAAAAATCCCATGCCGCGCCCCCTCTCAGCAACGATCCACACCGCCGCTCTCGCCAATAACCTCGCCGTCGTCCGCAAGTACGCGCCACGCTCGAAAATCTGGGCCGTGGTGAAGGCCAACGCGTACGGGCACGGGCTTGCGCGCGCGTTTCCCGGCCTTCGCGCGACGGACGGTTTCGGCCTGCTCGACCTCGAGGAGGCCGTGAAGCTGCGCGAGCTCGGCTGGGCGGGTCCGATCCTGCTGCTCGAAGGCTTTTTCCGGCCGACCGACATCGACGTGATCGACCGCTACAGCCTCACGACCGTCGTGCATTGCGACGAGCAGATGCGCATGCTCGAAATGGCGCGCCTCTCGAAGCCGGTCAACGTCCAGCTCAAGATGAATAGCGGCATGAACCGGCTCGGCTACACCCCCGAGAAGTATCGTGCCGCGTGGGAGCGGGCGCGCGCCTGCCCCGGCATCGGCCAGATCACGCTGATGACCCACTTCGCCGACGCCGACACGCCGCGCGGCGTGGGTGAGCAGATGGCAACGTTCGAGCGCGGCGCGCAAGGCATTGCGGGCACGCGCAGCCTCGCCAATTCGGCCGCCACGCTCTGGCATCCTTCGACGCACTTCGACTGGGTGCGCCCCGGCATCATTCTTTATGGCGCCTCGCCTTCGGGCCTCGCCTCGGCGCTCGATGGCGTGGGCCTGCAGCCGGCCATGACGCTCGCGTCCGAACTCATCGGCACGCAGCACGTCGCCGAAGGGCAGACCGTTGGCTACGGCTCGGTCTTCACCGCGCGCAAGCCCATGCGCATCGGCGTGGTCGCGTGCGGGTATGCCGACGGCTATCCGCGCGTCGCGCCCGAAGGCACGCCCGTTATCGTCGACGGCGTGCTCACGCACGTGGTGGGCCGCGTCTCCATGGACATGCTGACCGTCGACCTTACGCCGGTGCACGGCGCGGGCGTGGGCGCGCGCGTGGAACTGTGGGGCGCGAACCTGCCCATCGACGACGTTGCGAAGGCCTGCGGCACGATCGGCTACGAGCTGATGTGTGCGGTCGCGCAGCGCGTGCCGGTGCGAGCTGAATAACGCCATGGCGAAGAGCATGGCGAAGGTCAAGACGCTGTATACCTGCACCGAATGCGGCGGGCAGGCGCCGAAGTGGCAAGGCCAGTGCCCCGCGTGCGGCGCGTGGAACACCCTCGTGGAAGGCGTCGCGGAACAAGCCGGCGGCCACCGCTACCAGTCGCTCGCGAAGAGCGCGCCGGTGCGGCGTCTCGCGGATATCGAGGCGTCCGACGTGCCGCGCTTCACGACCGGCGTGGGCGAATTCGACCGCGTGCTGGGTGGCGGTCTCGTGGCGGGCGGCGTGGTGCTGATCGGCGGCGATCCGGGTATCGGCAAGTCGACGCTGCTGCTGCAGTCGCTCGCGCAGATCGCGGCGGAGCGTCGCGCGCTCTACGTGAGCGGCGAGGAGTCAGCCGCGCAGATTGCGTTGCGCGCGCAACGGTTGGCGCTGCTCGATCCCGGTTCCATGGCGAGCGAGCTGCAACTGCTCGCCGAGATCCAGCTCGAAAAGATCCAGGCGACGATCGAGGCCGAAAAGCCCGACGTCGCGGTCATCGACTCTATCCAGACGATCTATTCCGAGGCGCTGACTTCCGCACCCGGCTCGGTCGCGCAGGTGCGCGAGTGCGCGGCGCAGCTCACGCGCATCGCGAAGCAGTCGGGCACGGCGATCATCATGGTCGGCCACGTGACGAAGGAGGGCAACCTCGCGGGCCCGCGCGTGCTGGAGCACATCGTCGACACCGTGCTGTACTTCGAAGGCGACACGCATTCGTCCTTCCGGCTCGTGCGCGCGTTCAAGAACCGCTTTGGCGCGGTCAACGAACTGGGCGTGTTCGCGATGACCGAGAAGGGCCTGCGCGGCGTCGCGAATCCCTCGGCGCTCTTTCTCTCGCAGCACGAGCAGAGCGTGCCGGGCTCGTGCGTGCTCGTCACGCAGGAAGGCTCGCGGCCGCTGCTCGTCGAGGTGCAGGCGCTCGTCGACACTGCGCATGTGCCCAATCCGCGCCGCCTCGCCGTCGGCCTCGAGCAAAACCGGCTCGCCATGCTGCTGGCAGTGCTACATCGTCACGCGGGCATCGCGTGTTTCGACCAGGACGTGTTCCTCAACGCCGTGGGCGGCGTGAAGATCACGGAGCCGGCCGCCGACCTGGCTTTGCTGCTCGCCATTCATTCGTCGATGCGTAACAAGGCGTTGCCCAAGGGTCTGATCGTTTTTGGCGAGGTCGGCCTCGCGGGCGAGATCCGACCCTCGCCGCGCGGCCAGGAGCGTCTGAAGGAGGCTGCGAAGCTCGGCTTTTCATGCGCACTGATTCCCCGCGCCAATGCGCCGAAGCAGCCGATCGAGGGTTTACAGGTGATTGCGGTGGAGCGCATCGAAGAGGCAATCGACCGGGTACGCGAGCTGGATTGAGCGCGGCGCGCACGTTCGGAAGGCTTGTACTGTCGCGTAATGATTAGTAACAACCCTGGTTTGCGCTGTAACCATTTCGCACGTCGTTTTCCCTATCCTTGGCGCGATGTTCAACCCGTGCCAGCGGAAAGGATAGCGACTTGAAACAGACTGATACGTCCTACGGCGATCGATCGATCGTCGTGCGCGGCTGCCGGGTTTCCGAGCCGCTCATGCAGCCTTGGGGCAACAGTTGCCGCATCGTCGAATGGATCGATGGCGACGGGCGCATTTCACGCCGTGTCGTGGCGGAAGACGTGACGGCGGCGGAGGTGCGCAGCACCATCGCGCACCACGTGGAAGGCCGCAAGTACGTGATGTACGACGACGAACGCGCGCCGCGGCAAACCCTGCCGCGTCGCTAGACGAAAAAATGGGCGCTGCAAAGCGCCCATTTTTCATTGTGCGTGCGGCGGGCCTTAGCCCCAGGGACCGTAGGTGAAGGGCTTTTTCCCGCCTGGGGCGTCTGGTGTGTTTCCGCTCTGGCCACCCTGGCCGGCGATCTCGCCTGATCGCGCGGACGCAGCGCCGTGCAGCTGGCCGCCGGGCTGGAAAGGCGCCGCCTGCGTGCCGGGCCCGGCTTCCTGCGCTTGTTGCTGCGCGGCCATTTCGTCCATGATGGCCTGCAGCACTTCGGCATTGAAGAGCGGATGACGCGAAGCTTCGCCCGGCGTGAGAACGGGCGACACGCAGCAGTCGATCGCTTCCAGACGGTCGATCCACGTCTGCAGCGCCTCGGATTCGATGATCGCCGCCAGCTCGCGCGTGAGCGCGGCGGCGTCCGAGCCGCCGATCGCCTGGCCGAGGCTCCAGTGTCGCTCGGCCCACTCGTCGCGGCCAATGGCGTGGCAAAGCGTTTGCCAGAATTTCAGCTCCAATGCGCCGACGGCGAGCCATCGGCCATCCTGCGTGCGGTAGAGGTTGTAGCAGGGCACGCCGCCGTTGAGCAGGCCGCCGCCGGGCTGCAGCGCCGCGGCGTCGTCGTTGGCGAGCGCGACCTGGGCGACCACGTTGTGCGCGTAGCTGGCGTGCGCCATCGAAACATCGACGAATCGGCCCTCACCGCCGCGCGCGACATGCCAGAGCGCCGCGAGAATCTGCGTGACCGCGCTGAGCGCGCCGCCGAGCAGGTCGGCGATCTGGAAATTGGGCAGCACCGGCGCGCCGTCGCGCGTGGCGAGCTGGTCGAGCACGCCCGCATACGCGACATAGTTGATGTCGTGGCCCGGATGGCCGGCAAACGGGCCGGTCGTACCATAGCCCGTGATCGCGCAATAGACGAGCTTGGGGTTCACCTTGCGCAATGCCTCGTATCCGACCCCGAGACGCTCCATCACACCGGGCCGAAAGCTCTCGACGAGCACGTCGGCGTCACGCGCGAGCGCGAGCAGCACGGCGCGGCCGCTCTCGGTCTTCAGATCGACCCGCGTCTCGCGCTTGCCGCGATTGACGAGGCGATAGAACGCGCCGGGGCGCGCGGCCACTTCGTCTACCGCGCTTTGCATCATCACGCGCGCCGCGTCGCCCGCGCCCGGCGGCTCGATCTTCAGAACGTCGGCGCCCATTTCCGCGAGGCGCAAGGTGGCCACGGGCCCGGGCAGCAGGCGGGTCAAATCCAGTACGCGAAGGCCCTGCAATGCGGCGGGTGACGACACTCGTGGCTCCCTGGCGAAAAAAGTGGCGAAAAGGCGGCTGGCGGCTAAACGGCGGCTAAACGATCCGCTAGCCGATCTGCTCGAGTTCCTCGTGCGCGTCAAGCCATTGCGCTTCGAGCGTATCGAGGCGCGACGCGACTTCGGCCTGGCGGCGAATCGCCTCGGTCAGGCGGCTCTTCTGCTCCGGCTCGTAGCTAGCCGGATCGGCGACGAAAGCGTCGAGCGTGTTCTTTTCGCCGTTGAGCGCATCCATTTCCTTTTCGATCTTGCCGATTTTCGCCTGCAACGGCTTTTTCAGGTGAGCGACTTTCTGGCGTTGATCAGCTTCCTGACGGCGCTGCTCCTTGCGATTGACGCTATCGCCCGCGCTTGCACCGTTCCCACCGTTCTCCGCATTCGCCGAGCCGGCAGCGGCCTCCTTGAGCGCCGCGCGTTGCTCGGCCGCATGCTGGAGCAGCCAGTCGCGGTAGTCGTCGAGATCGCCGTCGAACGGCTGCAGGCGGTGCTTCGCCACCAGCATGAACTGATCGGTCGTGGCGCGCAGCAAATGGCGGTCGTGCGACACGAGGATCAACGTGCCTTCGAACTGCGCGAGCGCCATGGTCAGCGCGTGGCGCGTTTCGAGGTCGAGGTGGTTGGTCGGCTCGTCGAGCAGCAGCAGGTTGGGCTTTTGCCAGATGATGAGCGCGAGCGCGAGGCGCGCTTTCTCGCCGCCCGAAAACGGCGCGATGGGCGCCGTGGCCATCTCGCCGGGGAAATTGAAGCCACCGAGGAAGTCGCGCAACTCCTGCTCGCGCGTTTCGGGTGCGAGGCGCGCGAGATGCCGGAGCGGCGAGTCGTCGGGGCGCAGGGTTTCGAGTTGGTGCTGCGCGAAATAGCCGATCTGCAGGCCCTTGCCCGTGCGCAGGTCGCCCGAGAGCGGTGCGAGCGTGCCCGCGAGCGTCTTGATGAGTGTGGACTTGCCCTGGCCGTTCGCGCCGAGCAGGCCGATGCGCTGGCCGTTCTGGATCGACAGGGTGACGCGCTCGACGATGGGCGTCTCGCTGCCGTCCTCGGCGCGATAGCCGCAGCGCACGTCTTCCATCACGAGCATGGGGTTGGGCGCGGAGTCGGGCGTGCGGAATTCGAACGTGAACGGCGAGCTGGCGTGCGCGGGGGCGATCAGCTCCATCTTTTCCAGCGCCTTCACGCGGCTTTGCGCCTGGCGCGCCTTGGTCGCCTTGGCCTTGAAGCGGTCGATGAAGCTTTGCAGGTGCGCGACGGTGCGCTGCTGCTTCTCATACGCGCTTTGCTGGAGCGCCAGCTGTTGCGCGCGCAGGATCTCGAACTGCGAGTAGTTGCCGCCGTAGCGCTTGACCTGCTGGTTTTCCAGATGCAGCGTGACGTTGCAGACCGAGTCGAGGAATTCGCGGTCGTGCGAGATCACGACGAGCGTGCCGGGATAGCGGTGCAGCCAGTCTTCGAGCCAGACGATCGCGTCCAGATCCAGGTGGTTCGTCGGTTCGTCGAGCAGCAGCAGGTCGGAGCGGCACATCAGCGCCTGCGCGAGGTTCAGGCGCATGCGCCAGCCGCCCGAGAAGCTCGCTACGGGCTGGCGCGTTTGTTCCAGCGTGAAGCCGAGGCCGAGCAGCAGGGCCTCGGCGCGCGCGGGCGCGGTGTAGCCGTCGGCGTCGGCGAACGCGCCGTGCGCTTCGGCCTCGGCTGCGCCGTCGTGCGCGGCCGAGGCCGCGGCGATGCGCGCCTCGATTTCGCGCAGCGCGGCGTCGCCGTCCAGCGTGTAGTCGAGCGCGCTGCGCTCGACGGCCGGGGTTTCCTGCGCGACGTGCGCGATGCGCCAGGACGGCGGCAGCGAGAAGTCGCCGGCGTCGGCATGCAGTTCGCCGCGCAGCACGGCGAACAGGGTCGATTTACCCGCGCCGTTCGCGCCGATGAGACCCGCCTTTTCGCCGGGGTTCAGCGTGAACGAGGTCTGGTCGAAAAGCGGCTTGGTGCCACGGGCAAGACTGAATTGGTTGAAGCGGATCACGACGGCGCCGGCAGGAAGAAAACGAAAGAAAGCGCTATTTTAGCCGGGGAGGCAGCCGCGCCGGCGTCGGCCGTCCGGTTAGCCGTTTGGTCGAGTGCGAATTTCACGCATTCTCACGTAGACTGGCGCTTTTCCACGGGAGAGCCAGATGACTTCGATCTATTCGTTTTCGGCGCAACCGCTCGGCGGCGGCGAGCCGGTGAGCCTCGAGCGCTACACGGGCAAGGTGCTCCTGGTCGTCAACACGGCGAGCGAATGCGGATTCACGCCGCAGTACGCGGGCCTGCAGAAGCTCTACGAACAGTACGCCGCGCGCGGGCTCGCGGTGCTCGGCTTTCCGTGCAACCAGTTCGGCAAGCAGGAGCCCGGCGACGCCGCGCAGATCGGCAGCTTCTGCGAGAAGAACTACGGCGTCACGTTTCCGATGTTCGAGAAGATCGACGTGAACGGGACGAACGCGCACCCGCTCTATCGCTGGCTCACGGGCGAGGCGCCAGGCCTGCTCGGGCTCGAAGGCATCAAGTGGAATTTCACGAAATTTCTCGTCGACCGCACTGGCAACGTGGTCAAGCGCTATGCACCGGTCACGAAGCCAGAGACCATTGCGGCGGACATCGAGAAGCAGCTCTGAGCGCTCGCTGCCTGGCGCAGCGCTAGCGTTAGAGAATCGGCGCGAAGAGCCGGGCCAGGTGCATGGTGATCTTGCGCCACGCGGGCGCGTCGCGGTACTCGCTGCGGTCGATCTCGAACGTCTCTTCGAAGTCGCGCAGCAGCATTGCCTCGACTTCGGCAGCGAAGCCGCGATGCACGGTCAGCACCATGATCTCGAAGTTCAGGCGGAACGACCGGTTGTCGAGATTCGCGCTGCCGATAGCGGCGGCCACGTCGTCGATCAGCACGACCTTCTGGTGCAAAAAGCCCGGCTTGTAGCGGAAGATGCGGATGCCCGCGCGCACCGCATCGAAGGCATACAGCATGGACGCCTCGAACACCACGAAATGGTCGCGCCGGCTCGGGATCATGATGCGCACGTCCACGCCGCGCAGGACCGCGAGGCGCAACGCCGCGAACACGGCTTCGTCGGGCACGAGGTACGGCGTGGTGATCCACACGCGTTTTTTCGCCGCATTGATTGCCTCGACGAAGAAGAGCGAGCAGGTCTCCTGGCGGTCGGCCGGGCCCGTGGGCAAGACGAGGCAGTACATGTCGTCGCCGTCCTTCGGCACGACCGTGGGCGGCTCGCACCCGGGCAGCTGCTGGGTGGCCCAGTACCAGTCTTCGGTGAAGGCGAACTGGACGTTCGCGACGGCCGGCCCGCGCAGCTCGATATGTGTGTCGCGCCAGGGCGAGAGGCGCGGATTCGCACCCAGGTATTCGATGCCCACGTTGTGGCCGCCGACGAATGCGTGCTGGCCGTCCACCACGACGATCTTGCGGTGGTTGCGGAAATTGAGCTGGAAGCGATTCACGAAGTGGCGCTTCGTGGAAAACGGGTGCACTTCCACGCCGCCGTCCTGCAACTCGTGCA
>DATBXG010000551.1:0-5646 GCA_036514415.1 Paraburkholderia sp. | reverse complement strand
GGCGAGCGGCACCGTCACGCTTGCGAACGTCCGCGTGCCCGCGAAACTCGTGTTGCCGGCGCACCTCGTCTCCGAGCAGCCGACGCTCAACGGCCCGGTCTCGCAGATCATCCAGGCCGCCATCGACGCGGGCATTGCGCGCGCGGCGATCGACGACACGCTCGCGTTCGTGCGCTCGCGCTCGCGGCCGTGGGTGGACAGCGGCGTCGAGCGCGCAAGCGACGATCCGCTCACGGTCCGGGAAGTCGGTCATCTGCACATTCAGCTTCATGCCGCGGAGGCCCTGCTCGAACGCGCCGCGCGCGTGCTCGACGAACTCGCGGCGCAGGGCGCGACGACCGAGGACGACGTGGCGCGCGCCTCGGTCGCCGTGGGCGAGGCCAAGGTGCTCACGACAGAAACCGCGCTGCTCGCAGGCGAGAAGCTGTTCGAGCTGGCCGGCACGCAGGCCACGCTCGGCGTTCACAACCTCGACCGCCACTGGCGCAACGCACGGACCCATACGCTGCACGATCCGGTGCGCTGGAAGTATCACCTCGTCGGGAATTACTACCTCAACGGCGTCAAGCCGGCGCGTCACGCGTGGAACTAACCCTAACGCATAAACGGGAACGTCATGAAAACATCGATTCATCGGCTCATTCGCAACGGCGCAACGCACGCAAAGCTGGCGCGGCGCGCGCTCGGCGTGTTCGCACTCTGCACGGCGAGCCTGCTCGGCGCAATCCCGGCGCACGCCGCGGCGCTGCAGGGGGCGCCGGCGCCGTTCGACAAAGGCGGCGTCAAGATCGCGCTGGTCAACTATCTTTCGGAGGGCGACTTC
This sequence comes from Paraburkholderia sp., assembly GCA_036514415.1. GTDB lineage: Bacteria > Pseudomonadota > Gammaproteobacteria > Burkholderiales > Burkholderiaceae > Paraburkholderia. The sequence goes on along the minus strand of DATBXG010000551.1, from coordinate 4,823 downwards.
TTTCAGGCATACGAGGCGGGCGCGCAGAAGCAGGCAAAAGCGCTCGGCATCGACCTGCGCATCTACGAAGGCCGGCAGGACGCCGCTGAACAGCGCGACCAGATCCAGCAGGCCATCAATCTGGGCGTGTCCGCGATCATCGTCAATCACGGCCTGCCGGAGTCGTTGGGCGACGTCGTGCAGCAGGCGCTCGACAGGGGCATCAAGGTGGTTGCGTTCGACGTCAATCTCGCGAATCCGAAGGTCCCGCAGATCGAGCAGAGCGACCGCGATCTCGCATCGCTGCTGCTGGCGCAGGCGGTGAAGGACAACGGCAGCGCGTTTTCCGCCGGCTACGTCTACGTGGCGGGCTTTGCGCCGCTGGATCGGCGCGACGCCGTCTGGCAGTCGTTCAAGCGCGAGCATCCGGGCGTTCAGGAAAAGGCGCGTTGGGGCACCGTGAACAATCCGATTGCACAGTCCGTCGCCAACCAGGCGGCCGCGGCCTACCGCGCGCATCCGGATATCCGCGTGGTCATCGCCCCTTACGACGAGTTCGCGCGCGGCGCCAATCTCGCCGCGAACGAGGCGAACGTGGCCGACAAGCTGCGGATCTATAGCGCGGACATCTCGACCGCCGACATCGAGGCGATTCGCGCGCCGAACAGCGCATGGGTCGCCACCGCGGCGACGAACCCCGCGGTCGTGGGCGCGGTGTCGGTGCGTGCCGCTGCGATCGCAGTGGCCGGGCAGCCACTCGCGCATCAGATCGTCGTGAAGCCCACGCTCGTCACGCGCGACGACCTCGTGAAGAACGACATCCGCACGGTCGTCGAACTGGGGACGAAATTCCCGGCGTTCCGAACGAGCGACGCGGCGACGGCGGCCTGGATTCCAGTGGATCAGTGAGCCGTGCCCAGTGGGCGGGCGCATTCGTTCTCGCGAAAGCGAAGCAATCTGCAATGACTTCTGAATCCGCGCAATTGCATCTGACGCGTACGCCCATTTGGATAGCATTTTTAATTGGTTGGACGCGCGCCGCCTTGCCCGCATATTGGACGCCTGATGTCTAAAGGCGGCAGACCCTGAAAGGGCCAGACAAGTGCCGCCAACATTACATGGAGGCACTGATGACAGTGGAACTGCAGGAAAAGCCGCTTCACGCGGATCTCGAAGCCGCGCGCAGCGGCGCGCGGGCGGCCGGGCTGCCCTATGCGGGCAGCGTGACGCCGCAGCAGGCGTGGGCGCTCCACCAGGCGGGCGAGGCGGTGCTCGTGGATGTGCGCACCACTGAGGAGCGCAAGTTCGTTGGCCACGTGCCCGATACCCTGCATGTCGCCTGGGCGACCGGCACGAGCCTGACGCGCAATCCGCGCTTCGTGCGCGAGCTGGAGGCCAAAACCGGCAAGGGCACAGCGATCGTGCTGCTGTGCCGCAGCGGCAACCGCTCCGCGCAAGCCGCCGAAGCCGCGGCCAAGGCAGGCTTCGCGCATGTGTTCAACGTGAGCGAAGGCTTCGAAGGCGAACTGGACGAGGCGGGCCATCGCGGACTGCGTAACGGCTGGCGTTTACATGGCCTGCCGTGGGTGCAGGACTAGAGCCTGTGCACCCGTGCGCCGGATCATTCACAAGGACAACGAAGAGAGAACTGGCGTGACTGCATTTCATGTGGCTGAGATCGTCGACGCGCTGCAGGGCGTGCGACAGCAATGGCGAGAGCTGCAGCGGCGCGCCCTGGAGCCGGGGGGGCGCGACCTGCCCGCGCGCGAGGCGCTGGCCGAAGTCGTCGAAACGCTCAAGGGCGTGCTGTTCCCCATGCGGCTCGGGCCGCCAGATCTGCGCCAGGAGAGCGAGAACTTCTACGTAGGCCACGCACTGGACGCGGCGCTGCACGCGCTGCTTGCTCAGGCGCGGCTCGAACTGCGCTACAAGGTACGGCATGCGGAGGCCGATCCCGGCGAAATCGATGCACGCGCGCTGGCAGCCGTGCGCGCTTTCGCCCAGCGGCTGCCCGCGATCCGCGCGCTGCTCGATACCGACGTGCTGGCCGCCTTCAACGGCGACCCCGCCGCGGGCAGCGTGGACGAGGTGCTGCTCTGCTATCCTGGCGTGCTCGCCATCACGCACCACCGGCTGGCTCACGAGTTGTACCAGCTAGGCTTGCCGCTGCTCGCGCGCATCATTTCGGAGCTTGCACACGCGGCCACCGGCATCGACATCCATCCGGGCGCGCGGATCGGCAGCGCGTTCTTCATCGATCACGGCACGGGCGTCGTGATTGGCGAAACCGCGGTCATTGGCGAGCGGGTCCGCGTGTACCAGGCCGTGACGCTGGGCGCAAAGCGATTTCCGCGCGACGCAGCCGGCAATCTCGAGAAGGGGTTGCCGCGCCATCCCATCGTCGAAGACGAGGTCGTCATCTACGCGGGAGCGACGATACTCGGGCGCGTCACGCTTGGCCGAGGCGCCGTGATCGGCGGCAATGTCTGGCTGACCGAGAGCGTGCCGCCCGGCGCGCACGTGACCCAGGCGATCTCGCGCCACGAGACGCGCGCGCCGGCCACGGGCGCAACAGCCGGGGCGGGCGCTCAGCCAGTCGTCGCGATTGCAGCGGGCGCGCCACGATGAGCGCCATCGTTCTCGACTTCGGGGCAACGGTGCGGCGTTTGCGCGAGGCGCATGCGTGGTCCCAGGAGCGGCTCGCCGAGCACGCGGGGCTGAACCGCACCTATGTCGGCGAAATCGAGCGCGGCACCGCCATCGCTTCGATCGTCACGGTGGAGAAGCTCGCCCACGCGCTGGGCGTGGGCATTGGCGAATTGCTGGTCGGCGGGGCGATCGGGGCACCGAACGCTTTGGCGATTCCGGGCAGGCCGCTGCATCCCTGAACACATTTTCTTTTGCAGCCGTTTGCGCTCCGAACGGCTTTTGATGTTCCCTGACGCCTATAGCCGGTTGAACCGCGCAAAAGGGCTTCCCATAATCTGCTGTCGTCATAAGCAATGCAGTTTTCGTTATAAGTAACCGGAGCCCTTATTCATGTCCACGACTCAGAGCGGCCAGACCGCGCTTGGCGATAACGCCGCGCGGCAACTGGCGAATGCCACCAAGACCGTTCCGCAGCTCTCAACCATCACGCCGCGCTGGCTCACCCACCTGCTGCAATGGGTGCCGGTCGAAGCGGGCATTTATCGTCTTAACCGTGTTAAGGACCCCGAAGCAGTGCGCGCTGCGTGCACGGCGCGCGAGGACGAAGGCACGCTGCCCACGACGTTCGTGCCGTACGAAGAGCAGCCGCGCGAGTATTTCCTCAACGCGGTGAGCACGGTGCTCGATGTCCACACGCGCATTTCCGACCTCTACAGCAGCCCGCACGACCAGATCAAGGAACAGCTGCGCCTCACGATCGAGACGATCAAGGAGCTGCAGGAAAGCCAGCTCATCAACAATCCCGACTACGGCCTGCTGGCGAACGTCGAGGAAGAGCAACGCATTTTCCCGCTGATCGGCGCGCCCACGCCCGACGATCTCGACGAGCTGCTCACGAAGGTATGGAAGGAGCCCGCGTTCTTCCTCACGCACCCGCTCGCGATTGCAGCGTTCGGCCGTGAATGCACGCGCCGCGGCGTGCCGCCGCCGACGGTCAGCCTGTTCGGTTCGCAGTTCATCACGTGGCGTGGTATTCCGCTGATTCCGTCCGACAAGGTGCCGGTTGCCGACGGCAAGACCAAGATCCTGCTGCTGCGCGTGGGCGACAAACGCCAGGGTGTGGTCGGCCTCTATCAGCCGGGTGTGGCGGGCGAGCAGGGCCCGGGCCTCTCGGTGCGCTTCATGGGGATCAACAATCAGGCGATTGCGTCGTATCTGATCTCGCTGTATTGCTCGCTGGCCGTCCATTCGCCGGATGCGCTGGCCGTCCTCGATGATGTGGAGATCGGCAAGTTCCATGACTACCCTGACACCTACCGCTAATCCGGCGGCTTTCCCGCAAGCGACTGCGCACGCGCCGCTGCCGGGCGGACTGCCGGATCCCGCGACGCTCGCGCGCCTCGCCAACGAGTTCTTCAGCTCGTTGCCGGGCAGTGCGGGCGCGCCCGAAGTCGCGGCGGGCAGCGGCGCGGTGGGCGGCGTGCCCTCCGCGTTGCCGGCGGCCGCGCCGATACTCGCCTCGCTCAGCAACCCGGCGCCGGCCGGCTCGCCGCTCGCGGGGCCCGGCGGCACGGGCACGGGCGTGCCGGGCTTCGCGCCGCCGCAAGGCAAGCTGCCGGGCGCCAACCTCGCGCCTTCCGCACCGACCCATGTGCTCGCGCTGGGCAACCGCGCGCCGGCACTCGCGCCGCACGCGGCGGCGGCAAACGGGCTGCCGGACAACGCCGTGCAGATCGCGCCCGCGCTGGAGCCGCGCGTGGGCGGCGCATTGCTTGGCGTGCCGCAAGCGTATGCAGCGGCCGAACCGGTTCCGGCTGAAGCCAGGGCCGCGGCCGGCGAGCGCTCGCCGTTCTACTTCACTGAATCGGCGGGACACGGCTGGCAACGTGAAGCGCAGGAGATCGCGGTGCCCACGCACGGCCTCGCCGCGCCGGAGACATTCGGACTGCCGGGCGACGACGCACTGCGCGGACTGCTCACGCTCAATCGCCCTGAATACGATGCGCACGACGGCCCCGCGCGGTACTTTCTCGATGGGCGAGAAAATGCCGCGCCGCGCACGCCCCAGCAGGACGTGCTGCGCGGCGCTCACCCGCCTTTCGACGTCAACGCCGTGCGCCGTGACTTCCCGATCCTGCAGGAGCGCGTGAACGGCAAGCAACTGGTCTGGTTCGACAACGCCGCCACGACGCACA
>DATBXG010000550.1:0-4115 GCA_036514415.1 Paraburkholderia sp. | reverse complement strand
CCGCGCGTCATCGCGAGATAGACCTCGGCGAGCAGTTCCGAGTCGAGCAATGCGCCGTGCAGCGTGCGGTGCGCGTTGCTGATGCCGAAGCGATCGCACAGCGCGTCGAGCGAGTTGCGCTTGCCGGGGAAGATCTGCTTGGCCTGCACGAGCGTGTCGGTCACCTCGCCGCAGTGCTCCTTGAACCCTGGCTTGCCGAGCAGCGCGAGTTCGGCGTCGAGAAAGCCGATGTCGAACGGCGCGTTGTGAATGATGATGTCCGCGTCGCGAATGAAGTCGAGGACCTCGTCCGCGACTTCGGCGAACTTCGGCTTGTCGGAGAGGAACTCGGTCGTGAGGCCGTGCACCGCGAGTGCGCCCGGGTCGCTGTCACGCTCCGGATTCACATAGAAGTGCAGGTTGTTGCCGGTGAGCCGGCGGTTCACCAGCTCGACGCAGCCGATTTCGATGATGCGGTCGCCCGTGCGGGCGTTCAGGCCTGTGGTTTCGGTATCGAGAATGATCTGGCGCATGTCTTGTCAATCGTGAAAGCGTGAAGGAGCCGCGCGCGGCGCGGTCTCAGAGTTCGGCGAGCGTGGCGACGCCGCGGTTGGCGAGCGCGTCGGCGCGCTCGTTCTCCGGGTGGCCAGCATGGCCCTTCACCCAGCGCCACTCGATCTCGTGCTGCGCGACGAGCGCGTCGAGGCGCTTCCAGAGATCGTCGTTCTTGACCGGCGTTTTGGCGGCCGTCATCCAGTTCTTCTTCTTCCAGCCGTGAATCCACTCGCTGATGCCTTTCTGCACGTACTGCGAGTCAGTGTGCACGATCACCTTGCAGGGGCGCTTGAGCGCGTCGAGCGCGGCGATCACCGCCATCAGCTCCATGCGGTTGTTGGTCGTGCCGGCCTCGCCGCCGAACAGTTCCTTTTCCTGCGCGCCGAAGCGCAGCAGCGCGCCCCAGCCGCCGGGGCCGGGGTTGCCCTTGCAGGCGCCGTCCGTGAAGATTTCGACGAAGTCGGGTGTGCTCATGTGTCCTTGTTGCGAGTGGGTGACGGGGTGGTGGCGGCCGGCTTCAGGCTCGCCGCCAGTACCGGCTTCTTGACCTTCAGCGGCCCGACGAGGCGCATGCCGCGCACGCGCTTGATCGCCGTCACCATATAGATAGCGCCGAAAATGGGCCACCAGCGGTCGCCGGCAGCTTCCATGAAGGCGTAGCGGCCGAGCCACTGGTCGGTGGCGAGCGGCGGACGATAGCAGCCGAAGCGCCCGCGTTCAAGCTCGAAGCCGAGCAGCTTGATCCAGTCCTTCAGGCGTGTGAAGGCGATCAGGTCCTGGCGAGCGGGCAGGAACGGATGGCCGGTCAGCTTCCCGACGGACTGGCGCGCGCCCCACAGCGAAAGCGAGTTGAAACCGACGATCAGCAACTGCCCCTCGGGCATCAGCACACGTTCGGCTTCGCGCAGCAGGCGGTGCGGGTCGCTCGTGAACTCGAGCGTGTGCGGCATCACGATGAGGTCGACGCTCTGCGCCTCGAACGGGAGGTCGAGATGGTCGCACCAAACGGTGCTGCGGCCCGCCGGCGCGCCGGACATCGGTTCGACGCCGTTTGCGCGCTCATGGCCCGATGCGCCGGGGACGGAGTAGGGCGCGCTCGCGGCGCTGGCGGCGTCGAGCACGAGGCCGCGGCACGACATGCGGTTCTCGCGCAGGGCGTCGAGCTGCGGCAGGCCGAGCTGCAGCGCATGGTAGCCGAATACGTTCGACACCACGCGGTCGAGCTGCTCCTGTTCCCAACCGAGCACATACCTGCCAGCAGGCGATGCGGTCCAGGCGGGCCAGTCTATAATCAATCGGTCAGACATGTCGAAGAATACGCCGCCCCATGAAGAGTCCGCTTGAGTACGCGCGTTCGGGCGCTGCCTGCGCTGCTTGCGAATACGTACCGGTTCCGGCTTTTGAAGACAATTACATCTGGGTCGTCTCGGACGGCCAGAATGCCGTCGCCGTCGACCCGGGCGACGCCGCCCCGGTTCGCGCATATCTCGCGAAACGCGGCTGGCGGCTCGTCGCTATTTTACTCACGCATCACCACAACGACCACGTCGGCGGCGTGGCGGACCTGCTCGCCGACGCCCGCGTGCCCGTCTACGGCCCGGCCGGCGAGGCGCTCGGCCCGCTCGATCCGTTCGTCACGCGTGTGAAGGGCGGCGACGCCGTCCATCTCGACGCTCCTGCGCTCGACTTCACGGTGATCGACGTGCCGGGCCACACGCGCGGCCACATCGCGTATTTCCAGGCGGCGGACGCCGCCGGCACGCCCCATGTGTTCTGCGGCGACACGCTGTTCGCCTGCGGCTGCGGCCGCCTCTTCGAGGGCACGCCCGCGCAGATGCTCCGCTCGCTCGACGCGCTGGCGGGACTGCCCGGCAATACCCACGTGCATTGCGCACACGAATACACGCTGTCGAACATCCGCTTTGCGCTCGCCTGCGATCCCGGCAATGCCGATCTGCGCGACTGGAGCCGCGAGGCGGCGGCGCTGCGCGAGCGCGGCGTGCCGACCCTGCCCACGACGATCGCGCACGAGCGCGCCGTCAATCCGTTCCTGCGCGCGGGCGATGCGGCGGTGCAAGCCGCGCTCACCGAAGCGCTGCACGAAGCGGTGCCGGACCGGCTGGCTGCTTTCGCGATGATGCGTGAATGGAAGAATCGGTTCCGCTGACCCACCAGGGTCAGGGGGCATGCTCAACCCGATCGTATGGAATCACGCCCAAGCTGCGGATTTCATGGCTTTTTTTCCAATAATTCCGATTGACGGAAACGGGCTCGTTCCGTACTATCGGCTGCAAATTCCAGCCATGCGGATGTAGATTTTCATGCGATTCATACTCAGTGCGCTGCTGGTCCTCATGCTCGCCGCCTGTGCGGGCGGGGGACAGTCTGCGAGTTCTCTAGCCCCAGCCAACGCCCAAGCCAACGCCGACCTCATTCGCAAGACCTCAGCAGCGAAAGAAACGATTAACGTCGATCAAGGTTCCGTCGATCAACTCACGAGCGCCGACGCCGACCTCTGGGGGCGCATCCGCCGCGGCTTCCAGATGCCCGACCTGCAGAGCGACCTCGTCGACATGAACGCCAACTGGTATGCCCAGCGGCCCGACTACGTCGCGCGCATGACCGAGCGTTCGCAGAAGTACCTCTATCACATCGTCGAAGAGCTCGAGGCACGTCACATGCCCACGGAGCTCGCGCTGCTGCCGTTCATCGAATCCGCGTACAACCCGCAGGCGCTGTCGGTCGCGAAGGCGGCCGGCATGTGGCAGTTCGTGCCGGGCACCGGCCGCACCTATAACCTCAAGCAGAACATGTGGCAGGACGAGCGCCGCGACGTGCTGGCCTCCACCAGCGCGGCGCTCGACTATCTCTCGCGTCTGCATGACATGTTCGGCGACTGGTATCTCGCGCTGGCCGCCTACAACTGGGGCGAGGGCAACGTGCAGCGCGCCATCGCGCGCAACGAGGCGGCGGGCCTGCCGACCGACTACCAAAGCCTGCGCATGCCCAGCGAAACACGTAACTACGTGCCGAAGCTGCAGGCGGTCAAGAACATCGTGATGAACCCGCAGCAGTACGGGCTCACGCTGCCGTCCATTCCGAACCACCCGTATTTCGTGACGGTCACGACCTCGCACGACATCGACGTGGACGTCGCCGCCAAGCTCGCGAACATGACGACCGACGAGTTCCGCTCGCTCAACCCGTCGTTCAAGAAGCCCGTAATTCTCGGCGCGACCGACCCGCAGATCCTGCTGCCGTTCGACAACGCGAGCGCATTCGAGCGCAACTTGAAGGCCTATTCCGGCCAGCTTTCGTCGTGGACCGTCTACACGACCGACGCGCGCACCACGCCGGCTGCGATCGCGCAGAAAATCGGTGTGGACGCCGATACGCTGATGTCGGTGAACAAGATTCCGGCGGGCATGCGCCTGAAGGCGGGCTCGACGCTCGTGGTGCCGCGCACCGACGACGGCGACGACGAGGACATCAGCGCCGACGTGGCGGAAAGCGCCGTGCTGGCCATGGAGCCGGACGTGCCCGACACGCGCAAGATGCTGATCCGCGTGCGCCGCAAGCAG
>DATBXG010000549.1:0-13851 GCA_036514415.1 Paraburkholderia sp. | reverse complement strand
TGCGTCTCCACCAGCGGCTCAGGTCGGTGTTGGGGCACATTTACCGGTATTATTTTGCGCTGTTGCTTACCTTTAACCATAAAAGGACGTGATCATGAAGAAATCCCTCCTCGTAGCATCCCTGCTGGCAGCTGTTGCACTTGCTGCGTGCAACAAGAGCAGCGACCAGGCTGCTGCGCCGGCTAGCGATGCAGCTGCTGCTTCGGCACCGGCTGCTGCCGCTTCGGACGCAGGTGCATCGGCTCCTGCTGCTGCTGCGAGCGAAGCTGCTCCCGCGGCTACGGCCCCCGCTTCGGACGCTGGCGCTGCCGCTTCGGACGCTGGCGCATCGGCTCCGGCTGCTGCTTCGGGCGCAAGCCAGTAAGTTGCGTTCGCGCGAAGCTCGCCTGGGACCTCGGTCCCGGTGGGCCTCGAAGCGAACCGCCGTATGGTCTGTCGCTTGCGTTTAACGCGCCTCAGACATACGGCGGGCAAGCAAAAAAGCCACGAACTCACGTTCGTGGCTTTTTTGTTATGCAGTGCGCATGACGTCAGCGCTAGACGCCCTGCTCTCCTGCCTGTTCTTCCTTGTCTTCGAAGAACGCCTTCACCACCTCGATCTCCCGGGTCCGCCTGAACGGCGGCAGGCTTTGCCAGATACGGCGCCCATACGGCTTGTCGACGAGACGCGTGTCGCAGATCATCAGCACGCCGCGGTCCGTCTCTGCGCGAATCAGACGCCCCGCACCCTGCTTGAGCGTGATCACCGCCTGCGGCAGCTGATGGACCGCGAACGGGCTCAAACCTTTTTTCGCCAACGCATCGAGACGCGCGGCCAGCACCGGATCGTCGGGTGGCGCGAACGGCAGCTTGTCGATGACCACGAGCGAGAGCGCGTCACCGCGCACGTCCACGCCTTCCCAGAAGCTCTGACTGCCCACGAGAATCGCATTGCCATAGGCGCGAAAGCGCTCGAGCAGCTCCGTGCGGCTCGCATCGCCCTGCACGAGCAGCGGCGTTTTCCAGCCACGCGCTTCGATCGTGTCGCGCAGGTTCGCGGCAATGCGGTCGACCGCGCGCAACGTCGTGCATAGCATGAAGACGCCGCCGCCCGATGCCTCGATCGCCGGCAACGCTGCATCGAACACCGCGTCGGTGAACTGCGGCGACGACGGCTGCGGCATATTGCGCGGCACGTAGAGCAGCCCTTGCGTGGGGTAATCGAATGGGCTCGGCAGCGTCATCGAGCGGCGCGAACTCAAGCCCATCTGCGCCGCGTAGTGCGTGAAGTCGCCGCGCACCGATAGCGTTGCCGACGTGAAGATCCATGTGCGGGGCACGCCGGCGCGCTGCTTCGCGAAGATCGGAGCAACCGATAGCGGCGTTTCGTGCAATTGCACCGTGTGCGAAAACACCTCGACCCAGCGGACTTTCTCGTCGGGGTCGTCGGCCGCATGCGCGCTTTCGTCGTTGCCGTACGCATCCGCCTTGCGCGTTTCGCGCGATGGCGCCGCGCTCTGCGCGACCGTCCAGCCCGCGAGAACGCCCTGCAGCTCGCGCGCGCGCCGCAGGCACGCGCCAAGCGATTCCGCACGCTCGGCCTGACCGGCGAGCGCCGTGGCGAGCGCGCCCAGCTCGGTCTGCAACGCGTCGAGTGCGTCGAAGAGCGGGTGATCCTCAGGCAACTGCGTGATGGACAGCCGCAGCGAATCTTCCTTGAACGCCAGCCGCACGTCGCGCGCGGCGCGCTCCAGCGCTGCACCGAGCTTGACCCACTCCACCGCGTCGCGCGCGTGACTCAGGCCTTCTGCCACGCAATCGCGAGCGAGTTCGAGGAACTGCGCCGTCGAGAGCGTTTCGCCGAAGAAGAGCGTCGCTGTTTCGGGCAGCTGGTGCGCTTCGTCGAAGATGATCGTGTTCGCGCTCGGCAGCAGTTCGGCCATGCCGGTGTCGCGAAGCATGATATCGGCGAAGAACAGATGGTGATTCACCACCACGATGTCGGCCTGCTGCGCCTCGCGGCGCGCCTGCATCACGAAGCAGTCCTTGTAATGCGGACACTCCTGACCGAGGCAGTTATCGCGCGTCGAGGTCACCATCGACCATACCGCCGCCGTCTCGGGCACGCTCGCGAGTTCCGCCTTGTCGCCCGAGCGCGTGATCTTCGCGAAACGCACGATCTCCTGCAGGTACGCGGTTTCCTGGCGCGACGGCAGGCGGCCGTTGTCGGCCGTGCGCTGCAGATAGTAGTGGCACAGGTAGTTGGCGCGGCCCTTGAGCATCGCGACGCTCACGGGCACCGCGAGCGCGTCGCGCACCGTGGGAATGTCGCGCGCGAAGAGCTGGTCCTGCAGATGCTTCGTGCCGGTCGAGACGACCACCTTGCCGCCCCACAGCATGGCCGGCACGAGGTACGCATAGGTTTTGCCGGTGCCCGTGCCCGCCTCGACGATCAGCGTGTTGTCGCCCGCCTCGGCGGCGGCACGCGCCGCTTCTTCGGCGCCCGGCTGCGCTGCCGCCGGCGCACCGCGCTCGAGCCGCCGCACCGGGCGCGACTGGGCTTCGAACATCGCGGGTTCTGGCAGGGTCTGGGCGGCGGCTTCCATTGCGGCCGCGACCGCGCGCGCCATTTCGATCTGCGCAGCGCGTGGGCGATAGCCGTCGATCTCGCGGGCGAGCAAACCATCGGCGGCGAAGAGCTCCTCGAGCTCGGCCACGCGGCGCGCGCTCAATACCGGCGCCGCAGCAGTTTGCGCAGCGCGCGCGTCGGCCTCCGGCGCGCCGCCATCGCGCGCGGGCCGGGAACGGGAAACGGTCGTTGAATTCAAGGCAAGCGGTTCCTGCTCGGTCCGGAAGGGCGCAGCCCGCCGACTGCCGCGCCCCGGCGCCTGCCAGGACCCGGAATCAGGCGCGCCCGTCCGAAGTCTTCGTTGAATCGGGGTCCAGCTGCAGTTGCAGCAGGATGATGTTGTCCTTGACCTTGAGCTTGCGCTTCTTCAACCTCTGCAGCTCGAGATCGTCGTAGTCCGCGGTGTCGGACATCCGGTCTATCAGGCGGTCCAGATCGCCATGTTCCGATTCCAGTTGCAGAATGCGGTCACGAAGGACCTCGGCCTTGACTTCACGATGCTCGCGCATGCTCGCCTCCTCGACATATGCGGCGCGCGCTTGCGAAGGACGACGCGCCTGAGGTTGCTGTCCGGCTGAAAAAGCGTGCTACTCGTACTACTACTGGTCCTGCGGCTGCTTTTGTTGCTGCTGCTGTTCTTGTTGTTGCTGCTTTTGCTGTGCCTTCTCGGCCGCCTGTTTCTGGCGCTCTTCGACGTCGGCCTTATGCTTCGCCGCCTCTTCCTGCTTCTGCTGGAAACGCTGGGCCTTGTCGGCGCGTTCCTGCGCCTTCTGTTCGCCCTGGCGACGCGCTTCATCGAGCTGGTTCTGGTAGTTCGCCTGCTTCTGGTCGTACGCTGCCTGGTTCGCGTTGCGCTGCGATTGTTCGCCAGCACGCTGAGCCTGCGCTAGCGCATGCTGCCGCTGTTTTTCCTGATACGCCTGCTCGTTCGCCGCGCGCTGCGGCGCCTCGGCCTGGCGCTGCGCCTGATCGAGCGCGTGTTGCTGCTGCTTCTGCTCGTACGCCTGTGCGCTCGCCGTTTCGTTCGCGGCGCGCTGCGGCGCGTTGGCTTCGTCCTGCGCGCGCCGCAACGCGGCCTGCTGGTCGCGCTGCTGCGCATGTGCGGCACGCCTTTCTTCGTCGAGCGCCAGTTGCTCGCGCCGGATGTCCGCCTGCACGACACGCATGTTGTCGCGCGCCTTGCCGATGCAATGATTCACGAAGCACGTGCTGTAGCAGTTGTGCTCAGCGACTGCAAACTGATAGTTGTTCTCCGCGGTACGACGGTCCAGCACCTGTTGCCGCGCGTCGAAATCGCTCTGCTGCGCCGCCTGCGCTCCGGGCGCGCCAGCCACGTCGGACGCCGCGAGCGGCACCTTGCCCGAAGCCCCCGGCTGCACCATCGGCGCGGTTGCCGCGCCCTGCTGCTCCAGCGGCCCTGACACTCCGACCGCTTGCGCAAGGGCCGGAACGCTCGCTCCAAGGCTCAACGCGACGGCACAAATTGCCCCGAGAGCGGGGAACCGCCGAGTAGCGCCAGCAGGCGCGCGAAACCGGGCAAGGGGCAAAACGGGGGAGAAGCGGGAGGTCGTCAACGTCTTCTGTGGTCAGCGGAACATGGCTGAAATTCTAACACCCCACGGGTTGAGCGCTCCGCCATTTATGGCAAAATGCCCCGCTCCACCGGCCGGCGGGCGCACCCGGCAAAACGCCCGGAGCATCAAGGGGCTAGCCCGAATAGGCCAGTCCGAACGCTCAAGCCCGCACCGGCCGCCGGAACGCAAACCCGGACCGCCAACCGATCCTCGCAGGAATATCCAGACCCTATGACGGAAACCGTAGCACTCAAGATCGTCCAGCGTATCGCCACCGAGCTGACCGTGCAGCCGCGCCAGGTCGCAGCCGCCGTGCAGCTTCTCGACGAAGGAGCGACCGTTCCGTTCATCGCCCGTTACCGCAAGGAAGTCACGGGCAACCTCGACGATACCCAACTGCGCACGCTCGAAGAACGCCTGCTCTATCTGCGCGAGCTCGAAGACCGCCGCGCGGCAATCCTCTCGAGCATCGAAGAGCAAGGCAAGCTCACCGACGAGCTGCGCGCCGCCATCGAAACCGCCGACAGCAAGCAGGTTCTCGAAGATCTCTATCTGCCCTACAAGCCCAAGCGCCGCACGCGCGCGCAGATCGCACGCGAAGCCGGCCTGCAGCCGCTCGCCGACGCGCTGCTCGCGAACCCGCTGCTCGATCCGCAAACGGAAGCCGCGCAGTACGTCGACGCGGAGAAGGGTGTCGCCGACGTGAAGGCCGCGCTCGACGGCGCGCGTGACATCCTCTCCGAGCAGTTCGGCGAGACGGCCGAACTGCTGGGCAAATTGCGCGACTGGCTGCACAACCAGGGCGTGGTGATGTCGAGCGTGGTCGAGGGCAAGGAAAACGAGGAAGGCGAGAAGTTCCGCGACTACTACGACTACTCCGAGACCATCAAGACCGTGCCGTCGCACCGCGCGCTCGCACTCTTTCGCGGTCGCAACGCCGGCGTGCTGACGGTCAAGCTCGGCCTTGGCGGCGAGCTCGACGCGCAGGTGCCGCACCCGGGCGAAGGGATGATCGCGCGTCATTTCGGCATCGCGAACCAGAACCGCCCGGCCGACAAATGGCTCTCCGACGTCTGCCGCTGGTGCTGGCGCGTAAAGGTGCAGCCGCACCTCGAAAACGAGCTGCTCACGGGCCTGCGCGAGCAGGCAGAGAACGAAGCGATCCGCGTGTTCGCGCGCAATCTGAAGGATCTGCTGCTCGCCGCGCCCGCGGGCCCGAAGGCCGTGATCGGGCTCGATCCGGGCCTGCGCACCGGCGTGAAGGTGGCCGTGGTCGACCGCACGGGCAAGCTGCTCGCGACGGACACGATCTACCCGCACGAGCCGCGCCGCGACTGGGACGGCTCGCTCGCGAAGCTCGCGCGCATCGCCGCGCAAACGCAAGCGGAACTCATCAGCATCGGCAACGGCACGGCTTCGCGCGAAACCGACAAGCTCGCAAGCGAACTGATCTCGAAGCATCCAGAGCTGAAGCTGCAGAAGATCGTGGTTTCCGAAGCCGGGGCGTCGGTTTATTCGGCATCCGAACTGGCCGCGAAGGAATTCCCCGAGCTGGACGTCTCGCTGCGCGGCGCCGTCTCTATCGCGCGCCGTCTGCAGGACCCGCTCGCCGAACTCGTGAAGATCGAGCCGAAGGCGATCGGCGTGGGCCAGTACCAGCATGACGTGAACCAGCGCGAACTCGCGCGCTCGCTCGACGCAGTCGTCGAGGACTGCGTGAACGCCGTGGGTGTCGATGCGAACACGGCCTCCGTCGCCCTGCTCGCCCGCGTGTCGGGCCTGAACTCCACGCTCGCGCGCAATATCGTCGATTACCGCGATGCAAACGGCCCCTTCCCTTCGCGCGAGCATCTGAAGAAGGTGCCGCGTCTCGGCGACAAGACCTTCGAGCAGGCCGCGGGCTTCCTGCGCATCAACGGCGGCGAGAATCCGCTCGACCGCTCCTCGGTGCACCCGGAAGCGTATCCCGTCGTCGAGCGCATGCTCGCGAAGATCAAGCGCACGATCGGCGACGTGCTCGGCAGCCGCCAGGCCCTCTCGGACCTCTCGCCCACCGAGTTCGTGGACGAACGCTTTGGTCTGCCGACGGTGCGCGACATCCTGAGCGAGCTGGAAAAACCGGGCCGCGATCCGCGCCCCGAGTTCAAGACCGCGACGTTCCGTGATGGCGTCGAGAAGGTATCCGACCTCGTGCCGGGTATGCTGCTCGAAGGCGTCGTGACGAACGTGGCCGCGTTCGGCGCGTTCATCGACGTGGGCGTGCATCAGGACGGGCTCGTGCACGTCTCGGCCATGTCGACGAAGTTCATCAAGGACCCGCACGAAGTCGTGAAGGCTGGCCAGGTCGTGAAGGTGAAGGTGCTCGACGTCGACGTAAAGCGCCAGCGCATTGCGCTCACGATGCGTCTGGACGACGATCCCGCGAGCGCCGGCGCGTCGCGCAGCGGCGGCGGCGTGGCCCAGTCAGGCAACCGCGACAGCCGCGGCGGCGGCAATCGCGACAACCGCGGCGCTCAGCGTTCGCGCGACGCGGAACCGGCCGGCGCAATGGCCGCGGCATTCGCGAAGCTCAAGCAACGCTGAGGTCCGCACGACACGACGTGAGCCGCAACCGCTCACGTTGTGTGCGCAACAAAAAAGGCACCCGAGGGTGCCTTTTTTATCACGGGTAAAAACGAAACAATCAGATCTCGATCTTCGTACCGAGTTCTACCACGCGATTGGCCGGAATGCTGAAGAAGTCGGTCGGCTTCGCCGCGTTCTGATGCATCCACGCGAACACGCGCTCACGGAAGATCGACATGCCGGGCAGTTGCGTCGGCACGACCGTCTCGCGCGCGAGGAAGAAAGACGTATCCATCATCTCGAACGTCATGCCGTGCGTGCGGGCGATCTCGTCGAGCACGGCCTGCACATCGGGCGTTTCGTTGAAGCCGTAATCGGCCTTCACGAGATAGAGCCCGCCGCCCACATCCTTCACCGTCACGCGCTCGGCCTCGGCCACATAGGGGATGTCGCGGATCACGAACGTGAGGAAGATCGTGCGCTCATGCAGCACCTTGTTGTGCTTGAGGTTGTGCAACAGGCTCACCGGCACGAGCTGCTCGCTGCCCGTGAGGTAGATGGCCGTGCCCGAGACGCGATGCGGGGGGTGCGCAAGCAGGCCTTGCAGGAAAGGCATGAGCGGGATACCGTCGGCGGCCGTGCGCTCCTTCACGATCATGCGGCCTTTGAACCACGTCATCAGCAGGAAGAACAGCAGCGCGCCAATGCCGAGCGGCAGCCAGCCACCCTCTTCGACCTTGAGCAGGTTCGCGCCGAAGAAGCCCAGATCGACGGCCAGCAGCACCGAGATGATGCCGGCGACGAGCGCCTTGTTCCACTTCCACACGTTCGTCATCACGACGGCGACGAGCACCGTGGTGATCACCATCGTCGCGGTCACGGCGATACCGTATGCGGCGGCCAGATTGTCCGAACTCTTGAAGGCGACCACGATGCACAGAATGATGAAGAGCAGCATCCAGTTCACGACCGGCACGTAGATCTGGCCGATGGCGAGATCGGACGTGTGCAGCACCTTCATGCGCGGCACGTAGCCGAGCAGGATCGCCTGGCTCGTGAGCGAGTACGCACCCGAAATCACGGCCTGCGAGGCGATCACCGTGGCGATGGTCGAGAGGACGACGAGCGGCAGCAGCGCCCAGTCCGGCGCGAGCAGGAAGAACGGGTTTTCGATCGCGCGATGGTCCTGCATCAGCAGCGCGCCCTGCCCGAAGTAGTTGAGCACGAGCGAGGGCATCACGAGCGCGTACCAGGCATAGCGGATCGGCTTCGCGCCGAAGTGGCCCATGTCGGCGTAGAGCGCTTCCGCGCCGGTCAGCACCAGCACGACGGAGCCGAGCACGACATAGGCCTGCAGCATATGTTCGCCCATGAAGGCGACCGCATAGTACGGATTGAATGCCGCGAGGACGCCGGGCGCCTGCACGATGCGCGAGACGCCGAGCACGCCGATGGTCACGAACCACAGCACCATGATCGGCCCGAACAGGCGGCCGACGAGCGCGGTGCCGTGCCGCTGGATCCAGAAGAGCGCGATCAGGATCACCATCGTGAGCGGAAGCACGAGGTGCGAGAGCTTGGGCGCGGCAATCTCGAGACCCTCCACCGCCGAGATCACCGAAATGGCCGGCGTAATCACGGCGTCGCCATAGAACATGCACGCGCCGAAGATGCCGAGCGCCGTGAGCAGCGCGGCCGACTTGCTCTTGCGGTTGAACGAGCGCATGGCGAGCGCCATCAGCGCGAGCACGCCGCCCTCGCCGTTGTTGTCGGCGCGCATCACAAAAAGGACATATTTGACGCTCACGACGATCACGATCGCCCAGAACAGGAGCGAAATGACGCCGAGAATGGAGGTCTCATTGAGCGGAATGCCGTGAGACGGGCTAAACGCCTCTTTGAGCGAATACAGCGGGCTCGTGCCGATGTCGCCGAACACCACGCCGATGGCCGCTACGGCGAGAGAAGATAGCGGCTGTTTGGCCACGTGTGTGTTAGTTGTCATATACGCGGTAATCCGTTGCGAAGCGGAAAAAACGAGCGCTATTCTAAACCGGGCTGCGGCAGAAACCGAGTGGCCGTCGCGGCACTGCGACACCCCCCCGTCGCGGCACTGCGCCCCCCCCTTGTCCCCGCGCAGTTTAGCACCGGCCCCAGATGCCGTCCGCCCAACTGCGCCCCGCGCGTGCATCGTCGGCGAACGCCATGCGATGCGCACGCAACCGACGTGCTGCGCGACTCGCCGCCGGGCAAAAAAAACGGAGCCATAAAGGCTCCGTCGCTGGATCTGGCCGCCGCCTGGCCGAAAGCCCTGGCGGCGGTGCAACCCCTGGCTTACTTCTGCGCGTCCTGCGTTCGCTGCAGACCACGCTTGATCCACGCACCGAGATTGTGCGGGCGCACCGTATCCCACTCCTCGAACGGCTGATGGATCCACGGATTGGTCGGCAGATGCTGGACGAAATAGTCCGGCTTCACTTTCGAGCAGCCTTTGTACCAGAGCACCGCCGAACGCACGCCGGTCACCGCCGGATAGCGCTCCTTGAGGTGCTCCTGCACGCGAGCGAGCGTGACGCCCGAATCGACGAGGTCGTCGACGAGCAGCACGTTGCCTTCCAGGTGACCGCGCGTCATCGTGATGTACTGCGCGATATCGAGATCGCCCTGCTCCGTGCCCGCGGCTTCGCGGTACGAGCTCGTCGCGAGAATCGCGAGCGGCAGGTCATAGATGCGCGAGAGCTGGTCGCCCACGCGCAGGCCACCGCGCGCGAGACACAGGATCTGATCGAATTTCCAGCGCGACTCGTGCACCTGCAGCGCGAGCAGTTCGATCAGCCGGTGATATTCATCCCAGCCGACCCACAGGTGCTTCTCGTCGTTGCGCGGGTCCGTCATCTGAATCATTTGTGCTTCTACCTCGTTGCTTCTTGTTCTTTACACCTTGAACGGGTGACGCAGCAGGATCGTCTCGTCGCGATCCGGACCGGTCGAAACCATGTCGATCGGCACACCGGCGACTTCCTGCACGCGCGCGAGGTAGGCCTGCGCGCTCTTCGGCAGCGCGTCCCACTGCGTGATGCCGATGGTGCTTTCGTTCCAGCCTTCGAAGGTCTCGTAGACCGGCTCGCACGCGGCGACTTGCGACGCGCCGCGCGGCAGGATGTCGACGTCCTTGCCGTCGACCTTGTAGCCGACGCACAGCTTCACTTCGTCGAGGCCATCGAGCACGTCGAGCTTGGTGATGCACAGGCCCGTCACGCCATTGATCTGGATCGAACGGCGCAGCGCGGCGGCGTCGAGCCAGCCAGTGCGGCGCGGACGGCCCGTGACCGAACCGAATTCCTTGCCGACCTTCGCGAGCGTGAGGCCCACTTCTTCCTGACGGTCGGCGTTGTCCGCGTCGTACAGTTCGCTCGGGAACGGGCCCGAACCGACGCGCGTGCAGTACGCCTTCGTGATGCCGAGAATGTAGTTGAGCTTTTGCGGGCCGACACCCGCGCCCGCCGACGCCGCACCGGCAACACAGTTGCTGGACGTGACGTACGGATAGGTGCCGTGGTCGATGTCGAGCAGCGTGCCTTGCGCCCCTTCGAACAGCAGGTTGCCGCCTTCCTGGTTCACGTCGTAGAGACGTCGCGAAACGTCCGTGACCATCGGCTTCAGACGCTCTGCGTACGAGAGCATCGTGCCGAGCGTCTGCTGGTAGTCCACCGGCGCCGCGCCCAGGTACTGCGTGAGCACGAAGTTGTGATAGTCGAGGTTCTCGCGCAGACGCTCCGCGAAGACTTCCGGCTCGAACAGGTCCTGCACGCGCAGACCGCGGCGCGCGACCTTGTCTTCGTAGGCCGGACCGATGCCGCGGCCCGTCGTACCGATCTTCGCGGCGCCGCGCCTGGCTTCGCGCGCCTGGTCGATGGCGATGTGGTACGGCAGGATCAGGGTGGTCGCTTCGGAAATGTAGAGGCGCTTCTGGACGTCGATGCCCGCTTCTTCGAGCTCGCCGATTTCCTTGAACAGCGCTTCAGGCGAGAGCACCACGCCGTTGCCGATGTAGCAGGCGACGCCGGCGCGCATGATGCCCGACGGGATCAGCCGGAGAATGGTCTTCTTGCCGCCGATGATGAGCGTATGGCCGGCGTTGTGACCGCCCTGGAAACGCACCACGCCTTGCGCGTGGTCCGTCAGCCAGTCGACGATCTTGCCCTTGCCTTCATCGCCCCATTGGGTGCCCACGACGACGACATTGCGCCCCGGGGTTACATTCACTGCGCTGGCAGACATGGTGTTTCGTTAGCTGGTTAAAAACGTATTCTACCTGGGTTCGGCGACAAGGCCGCCTTTTTTTCCCGGAATTCGCGGAATTTCCTTTTGCGCTCAACGGCATGCACGCTGCGAAGTGTTCTTCTGCGAGCGTGCACGGCGGCGTTTCGGGCGGCGCAAATGGCCGCCCGGGTGCAGCATCAGGCGTGCCGCTCGACGACCCAGACGCCGTCGCGCTCGATGAGCACGCGGTCGCAGGCGAACTCGTCCATGTCGTGCTCGTGCCCCGGCAGCGCCTGGATCACGACCTCGCCCGCGTCGCGCAGCGCGGCGACGGCGGCGCGCAGCCCCTCGTCATGACGCCACGGCGCGAGAATTGCGCTGCTGCGCGCCTCGACGGGCGAAATACGCGCCACTTCGCGCAGATCGAGCGAAAAGCCCGTAGCCGCGCGGGCACGCCCGTAGGCCTCGCCCACCTTGTCGTAACGGCCGCCTCGCGCGACGGCGTTCGGCACGCCATCCACGTAGGCCGAGAACATCACGCCGCTGTGGTACGCGTAGCCGCCGAGATCGGCGAGATCGATCATCAGCTCCGCACCCTTGACCTCGCGCGCGAGGAACGCGAGGTCGTCGAGCGCACGCGCGATGCCCGGCAGCGCCGGCAGACGCTTGCGCGCCTCGTCGATCACACTGGCGTCGCCGTAGAGCGAAGGCAGCGCACGCAGCGCGTCGCGCGAAACGGCTTCGAGGTTCTGCGTGAGTTCCGCGAGGCGCGGGACATCCTTGCCAGCGAGCGCTTCATACAAGGCGTCGCCAAGCGCGGCCGCAGCCGGATCTGCCTCGAAGATCGCGGCGAGCACGCCCGCATGCGAGAGGTCGAGGCGCACCTTCGCGAGGCCCGCGAGGCGCAGCGCGTCGAGCATCAGCTGCTGGATTTCGAGGTCGGCTTCGAGGCCCGCATGGCCGTACATTTCTGCGCCGATCTGGATCTGCTCGCGCGTGGCGTGCAGGCCGCGCGGCAGCGTATGCAGCACGTTGCCCGCGTAGCACAGACGCGTCACGCCCTGGCGGTTCAGCAGATGCGCGTCGATGCGCGCGACCTGCGGCGTGATGTCGGCGCGCAGGCCAAGCGTGCGGCCCGAAAGCTGGTCGACGAGCTTGAACGTGCGCAGGTTAAGGTCGCGGCCGCTGCCCACGAGCAGCGACTCGAGATACTCGAGCAGCGGCGGCATGACCAGCTCGTAGCCATAGGCGCGGAAGCGGTCCAGCAGACGACGGCGCAGCTCTTCGATCTTGCGCGCTTCGGACGGCAGCACGTCCGCAATATTCTCGGGAAGTAACCAGGTCGACATCGGTTGAGTCCTACCACAATGAGGGCCGCGCGCGGCGAGGCGCCACGCGGGCCGATAATTCGGAATCCGGCGAAAAACCACAGCGGCACACGACAGCGGCCAACAGCCGCGGTCCGCGAGCCGTCAGGTCGCCAGCATCAGCAGCACGAGGCCGAGCCCCATCACGATGAGCCCGCCGATCCGGATGTGATGCGGCGGCCGTTCCGCGATTTTACGAAATGTGTCGCGCCACGCCGTCGGAAAGACGAACGGGAACATGCCCTCGATAATCAGCATCAACGCGATCGCGAGCAAGAGGGAGCCAGCTATGTCCATGCGAAGAAATACGCCGCGCAGTGCGCGGCGCGTGCGTCTCGTTTTGTCTAGTGTTTGCGCGGCGTGGCGGGAGCGGCCGATGCATCACCGCTATTCGCGCCACCGTTAGGACCACGCATGAAGCGGAAGAAATCGCTCGACGAATCGACCACGATTACATCTCCGGGCCGGAAGCTCTCGCGGTACGCCAGCATGCTCTGATAGAACCGGTAGAAGTCCGGGTCGCGCCCGAACGCCTCGGCGGCGATCGCGGCGGCCTTGCCGTCACCCTCGCCCTTGATTGCTTGCGCCTGGGCGTAGGCGTCGGCCAACACGCCCTGCTGCTTGCGCTCCGCGTCGTCCTTGATCTGCTGCGCCTCGGCCGCGCCCTTCGCGCGGATATCGGCTGCTGCCTGCTCGCGAGCGGCGCTCATCCGCTTGAAGACCGTCTCGGCCAGCTCGGGCGTGTAATCGACGCGCGTGAGTTCGATCGCGATCACGTCGATTCCGAGCGGCGCCGCGGCTTGCCTGAGCGCGTCGCGCGCGGCTCTCGCGATGGCTTCCTGCTGCGCGAGCGCCTCCGTGAGCGTGACTTTCGATATCGCGTCGCCAAGCGCGTCGCGCGAGAGCGAGGCGAGGCGGTCGGAGAGCGTCTGCGCGTCGCCCTTCGTGGCGGCAAAGAGCTTGAGCGGATCGGCAATGCGATAGCGCACGACCGGGTTCACGAGCAGCTCGATCTTGTCCGAGGTCGTGTGGCGATCCGCATCGGGCGCATCGAAAGCCTGGATGCGCGTGTCGATGAAGGTGACGGTCTGGAACGGCGGCGGCAGCTTCACGTGCAGCCCCGGACCGGCGAGCGTGGCATTGGCCCCGCCCGACGAGGAAATGATGGCGACGTGGCGCGGATCGACCATGAAGACGGCCGACGAGGCGACCAGCACGACAACCACGACGGCAACGACGAGCGCAATGATCTTGTTCATGTTGGCGCTCCCGTTATTGCACGTCGTCTTCGCGGCCGCGCGAGCGGAACGCGTCGCGCGAACGGAAGGCGTCGCTCGCGGCGGCTGCCGCGTCGCTGGCCGTGGGTGCGGCCGCTGCGCCCTGCTGCTGGACGCCTTGCGGTTGCGTACCCGGTTGCGCTCCCTGCTGCTGCACGCCTTGCTGTGACTCGCCGCCGGCTGCGGGCGCGGCAGCC
>DATBXG010000548.1:0-7057 GCA_036514415.1 Paraburkholderia sp. | reverse complement strand
CCGCTTACGACCCTGTCTTGCGCGCCGGCGTCTTGCGGGCGGCAGTCTTGCGCGCCGGTGCGGCCTTGGTGGCCGCCGTCTTGCGCGCGGGCTTCTTCGCTTCTGCAGTTGATTCCGCCGCGTCGTTCGCGGCATCGCCTGTAGCCTCAGCCGACGCGGCCGACTTCTTCGCGGCGGTCTTTGCAGCCGTCTTCGCGCCCGCCTCCTTCTTCTCGAACTCGAAGCCGATCTTGCCGTCCGGCTGCTTGACGAGGAAAGCCTTGAAGTTGCGGCCCGTACGCGACGACTTGAAGTTGGTCAGCAAGTCGGTGCGGCCTTCGGCTAGCAGCTTCGCCATCTGGTCGCGGGTGATTTCCTGCTGGAGGATCACCTTGCCCGAGCGGAAGTCGCAGCTCTTCGGATTCGCGACCGAATGCTCGCAGACATAGCTCATGCCGTGCTCGTACACGCGCCCCTTGCACTTCGGGCAGGCGCCCACCGGCTCCTGCTGCGAGAAGTCGGGCGCTTCGCCATCTTCGGCGCCCTGGTCCTGGCCGAAATCGAACTCCAGCTTGTAGTTCTTGATCTCGTCGTCGAACGAGAGCTTCAGGATGGCCGAGAACGGACGGCCCATCTTGCTGCGGAAGCCAGAGAGCGGGCCGATCGTCTTGTTCTGGAGCAGTTCTTCCACTTCGGGAATTTCGAACTGGCGGCCGCCCGGAATCTTCGAGATCGAGAACTCGCACTTCGTACAGGCAAAGCGGCGGTAGTTTTCCTTCACCTGGCCGCCGCAGTTCGGGCACGGCGTTTCCAGCGTCGCATAGTCGCCGGGAATCGTGTCGGAGTCGTATTCCTTCGCGCGCTTCACGATGGTCTGCGTCATGCGGGCGATTTCCTGCATGAACGCGTCGCGCGGGAGCTTGCCGCGCTCCATCTGCGAAAGCTTGTACTCCCACTCGCCGGTGAGTTCGGGGGCGGTGAGTTCTTCCACGCCGAGACCCCGCAGCAGCGTCATGAGCTGGAACGCCTTGGCCGTGGGTATCAGTTCGCGGCCTTCGCGCACGAGATACTTTTCGCCGAGCAGACCTTCGATGATGGCCGCACGCGTGGCCGGCGTGCCCAGGCCCTTGGCGGCCATCGCCTCGCGCAGTTCCTCGTCGTCGACGAGCTTGCCCGCGCCTTCCATGGCCGAGAGCAGCGTCGCTTCGTTGTAGCGCGCAGGTGGCTTGGTCACGAGCTGGTGCGCGGCGATCTTGTCGGTCTTGACCTTTTCGTCCTTCTTCACCGGCACGAGGTTGGCGTCGTCGCCGCCCGCGTCGCGGCCGTAGACCTGCAGCCAGCCCGGCTCGACCAGCACCTTGCCTTCGGTCTTGAAGTGATGGCCGGACACTTCGGTAATGCGCGTGGTGACGCGATACTCAGCCGCCGGGAAGAACACGGCGAGGAAGCGCTTCACGACCAGGTCGTAGAGCTTCTGCTCCGGCTCCGAGAGAGACTTCGGCGCCTGCAGCGTGGGGATGATGGCGAAGTGGTCGCTGATCTTCGAGTTGTCGAAGATGCGCTTGTTCGGCTTCACCCAGCCCTTGTCGAGCACCTGTTTGGCATGCGGCAGGTAGTTGTTGCTCTCCTTGAGCATCTCGAGCGTCTCTTTCACGGTGCCGAGATAGTCCTCCGGCAGCGCGCGCGAATCGGTACGCGGGTAGGTGAGCACCTTGTGCTTTTCGTACAGCGCCTGGGCGAGGCCGAGCGTGTTCTTGGCCGAAAAGCCGAAGCGGCCGTTGGCTTCGCGCTGCAGGCTCGTCAGGTCGAATAGCGCGGGCGAAAGCTGGGTGGACGGCTTCGATTCCTCGCTCACCGTGCCTTCGCGGCCATGACAGGCGGCCACGATGGTTTCGGCGGCCGGCAGGCTCCAGAGGCGCGAGTCGCGCTTTTCCGGATCGAATTCGTCCTTCTTGAATTTCGGGTCGTACCAGCGGCCTTCGTAGAAGCCGCCCGCGCAGACGAACTCCGCACGCACTTCCCAATAGTCACGCGGGATGAAACGGCGAATCTTCTCTTCACGTTCGACGACGATCGACAAAGTTGGCGTCTGAACGCGGCCGACGGTCGTGAGGAAGAAGCCGCCGCCCTTGCTGTTGAAGGCGGTCATCGCGCGCGTGCCGTTGATGCCGACGAGCCAGTCGGCTTCCGAGCGGCAACGCGCGGCGTCGGCGAGCGGCTGCATGTCGTGGTCGCTGCGCAGGTTCGCGAAGCCGTCGCGGATCGCCTGCGGTGTCATCGACTGGAGCCACAGGCGCTGGACCGGCTGCTTCGCCTTCGCGTGCTGCGCGATCAGGCGGAAGATCAGTTCGCCCTCGCGCCCCGCGTCGCAGGCGTTGATCAGTTGCGTGACGTCCTTGCGCTTCATCAGCTTGTTGAGCACCTTGAGCCGCGATTCGCTCTTGGCGATCGGGTTCAGGTCGAAGTGCGGCGGAATCACGGGCAGGTGAGCGAAGCTCCACTTGCCTCGCTTGACCTCGTATTCTTCCGGCGCGGCGATTTCCAGCAGATGGCCGACCGCCGACGAGAGCACGTAGTCGTCGCTCTCGTAGTATTCGTCATGCTTGGTAAAACCGCCCAGAGCGCGCGCGATGTCGTTCGCGACGGATGGCTTCTCGGCGATGATCAGAGCTTTGGACATGACTGGTTGCTTGTGGGTGTATCCGGTTGGCGCCCCCGGGCCGATGCCGCTCGAATGGGCGCTTGGGCGCGATGCCCGGCTATGCTGCCCCGCTCGGGGGGCCTTTCTCGACCGCTTTATAGCACATGGCGCGCCGGCGTCGATTTTTGCGTCATCTCATGGCAACGTCTGCGCACCTGCCAGGCACCTGCGAGGGCGCCCAATCATAAGGGCGCGCGAAGCAGTGCGGCAAGCGGCGCGACTGATCGGGGTCAGATGTTGGTTGCGCTCAAACGGTGGTGAGCGCGGGCCGCAGCTTGGGCGCATCGGCCACGCCCGGGAGCGCCGTGAGGTCCGCGAGCATGCGCTCGACCACCGCGGCGTGCGGGAGGACCGTGCCGAAAAATCGTGTGGCGTGGCCGTCTTCGATCAGGATGGTCGGGAAGTTCTCGACATCGAGGTCGTCGAAGCGGTCGGCATGGGTTTCAATGTCGATATACGCGAAGCAGATGTCGGGATGCGCCTCGGCTACGCGGTCGAACGTGGCCCGGTAGTCGCGGCACGTCCCGCACCACTGCGCGCACAGACACGCGACGAACAGCGTGTCCGGATTGCTGACGCGCTCGGCGATCTGTTCGGCGTCGGTGTCGAGGTCTAGCGCGGGCATGGTCGTTCCTTGCGTTCTCTTATATATAGAGCGGGGTATTTGGCGCGAATGTATCACGGCGGCGCGCCCGTGGTGGCACTCCCAATGCGGCTCACCCGCTTGCGCCCTGGGCACGGGAAGCGCGCACGAACCAGCCGCCAGGCAGTGCATCGAGGTGCCCCGCGAGTTCGAGCTGCAGCAGCGTGCCTTGCAGTACCGCTTCAGCCATGTCGGTGCGCTGCGCGAGGATTTCAACCGTGGCAGGAGCGTGACCGAGCGCTTCGAGCAGACGCAGGGCGTCCGCGCCAAGGCCGGCGGGTGAAGGGGCGACCGGTTTTCGCCCTCCGGCGCGATCGGCTAGCGGCGGCGCATGCGGTGGGGATTCGAGCGGTAGCTGCAGCGTCACGTTGGCGTCGCCCTGCATGCGATCGAGGGGAACAGAGACTTTCGGGCTGAGGCGACCCCGCCGCGTCGCGCGCGCAAGCCCACAGCCCGCCGGTTGGCCGACGTTCAGCGCATCGAGCACCTCTTCCGGCGTTTCGACCAGTTGTGCGCCTTGCTTGATGAGGCCATGGCAGCCGCGCGTGAGTGGCGCGTGAATCGAACCGGGCAACGCGAAGACGTCGCGTCCCATTTCGTTGGCGAGGCGTGCCGTGATGAGCGAGCCCGAGCGCTGCGCCGCCTCGACCACGACCACGCCTTCCACGAGCGCGGCAATCACACGGTTGCGTTGCGGAAAGTTTGCCGGGCGCGCCGGCGTGCCGAGCGGCCATTCGGAGACGAGCGCGCCGCGCGCGGCGATCTGCGTGGCGAGCGCGTGATGGACCGGCGGATAGACGAGATCCGCGCCCGTGCCGATCACGGCAACGGTGCCGCCCCGCTCGTCGAGCGCTCCGCGATGGGCGGCGCCGTCCACGCCGAGCGCGAGCCCCGAGACCACGGTGAGGCCCGCTGCGGCGAGCGTGCGCGCGAAGCGTGCCGCATCTTCGACGGCCTGCGGCGTGGCGTTGCGGCTGCCCACGACGGCCACCGCGCGAGCGTGGAGCAGATCGAGCCGGCCCTTTGCGTAGAGCAGCGCAGGCGGATCGGGCATGGCGAGCAGGCGCGGCGGATAGGCGGGGTCCGCGAGCGTGACGAGCGCGTTGCCCGGCGCCGCGCGCCATGCCCGCAACGCTTCGACCTGCGGTGCAAAGTCCGGGCCGGGTTCGGCCAGTGCGGCGTGAGCGGCTTGTGCGCCGGCCACTGCGGCGAGCGCGGCGAACGGCTGGGCCAGCACGCTCTGCGGCAGGCCGAACGCACCAAGCAGCGCGCGCAGCGCCGCCGGCCTGAGGCCGCGCGCGCGAGCGAGGCGCAGCCAGGCGGCCAGCTCCTCGGGACACAGCGGCAAGGGCGTCAGCATCGCGTTCTCCGGGCGCGGACCAATTGCCGCACATCATGATAAAATTTTCACTATCCGAAATACACCGTGGCGCCTTCACCCCTGGCATCGCGCGCACGTCTTCAGATAAGGCGTGAGCACGCGGGCAACAGCGCGTTCAACGTTGAATTGCGGTCCTTTCGTCCGTATATGCCTGCATATCCTCCGTATCCGGCATGGGACCCGCAAGCTGGCCGAATGGCCAGTCCGCGTAGCGTCGCCCCGCTCCTGGCTATTCCAGGCGCCTAACGAGAAACCCGTCGAATCATGGCTCTACTGAACATTCTTCATTACCCGGACAAGCGTCTGCACAAGATCGCGAAGCCGGTCGAGGTGGTCAACGACCGCATCCGCAAGCTCGTCGCCGACATGGCCGAAACCATGTACGCCGCGCCGGGCGTCGGCCTCGCGGCGACCCAGGTCGACGTGCACGAGCGCGTGGTGGTGATCGACGTTTCCGACGCGCACGACGAGCTGCGCGTGTTCATCAACCCGGAAATCATCTGGTCGAGCGACGAGCGCGAAGTGCATGAGGAAGGCTGCCTCTCCGTGCCCGGCATCTACGACGAAGTCGAGCGTGCGGAGAAGGTGCGCGTGCGCGCGCTCAACGAGAAGGGCGAGACCTACGAGGTGGACTGCGAAGGGCTGCTCGCGGTGTGCATCCAGCACGAGATGGATCACCTGATGGGGAAGGTGTTCGTCGAGTACCTGTCGCCGCTCAAGCAGACGCGCATCAAGAGCAAGATGAAGAAGCTCGAACGCGCGATGTAACCGGTTTGCGCCGCGCCGTTTCTTCCCTTCATCCCTCTGCTTTCAGCCAACTGAGCAGCGAGCGCTCATGAGCCATACCCTTCGCGTCATCTTTGCCGGCACGCCGGAATTCGCCGCCGCGGCGCTCGCGGCGATTCACGAAGCGGGCTTCGCCGTGCCGCTCGTCCTCACCCAGCCCGACCGCCCGGCGGGCCGTGGCATGAAGTTGCAGGCAAGCCCCGTCAAGCGCTACGCGCAGGAACACGGCATGGCCGTTGCCCAGCCGCCGTCGCTGCGCCGGACGGGCAAGTATCCGCAGGAAGCCTCCGCGGCGCTGGACCTGCTGCGCGCGACGCCGCACGACGTGATGGTGGTCGCCGCGTACGGGCTGCTGTTGCCGCAGGAAGTGCTCGATATCCCGCCGCACGGCTGCATCAACATTCACGGATCGATCCTGCCGCGCTGGCGCGGCGCCGCGCCGATCCACCGCGCGATCGAGGCCGGCGACGCCGAAACCGGCATCACGCTCATGCAGATGGACGCGGGGCTCGACACCGGCCCGATGATCTCCGAAGTGCGCGCCGCGATCGCCCCCGGCGACACCACGGCGACGCTGCACGACCGCCTCGCGCAACTCGGCGCGAAGCTGATCGTCGACGGGCTCGCCGCGCTCGAGCGCGACGGCGCGCTGCCTGCCACGCCGCAGCCGGCCGAGGGCGCGACTTACGCCGAAAAGATCGGCAAGCACGAGGCCGTGCTTGACTGGCGCCGACCGGCCGTGGCGCTCGCGCGCCAGATTCGTGCGTTCGACCCGTTCCCGGGCGGCGCGGCGACGCTGGAAGGCGCGCAGCTCAAGCTGTGGGCCGCCGAGCCGGTGGAGCGTTCGACCGGCGCAGCCGCGGAGCCCGGCGTGATTCTCGAAGTGGCGCCGGCGGGCGTGGTGGTGGCGTGCGGCGAGGGCGCGCTGCGCCTGACGCAGCTGCAAAAGCCGGGCGGCAAGCGCCTGCCCGCACGCGAATTTCTGGCCGGCATGCCGCTGGCGGCGGGGCAGCGTTTCCAGCTGCCGGAAGCCTCCTCGGCCTGAGCCCGGCACGCAGACCCGCTCGCCTTGCGACGCCTCGTGCGCCCGATGCCGTGCTGCGGGCAGCGCGCTAGAATCGATGGCGCTTCGGCGCGTTTTGTATTTTTGAGGTCGTCATGCTCGGCATCACCCATTTCGGTTTTTTCCTCATCGCCGTTTTCCTCCTGAACGTGACGCCGGGGCCCGACACGGCCTATATCGTCGGCCGCAGCGTTGCGCAGGGCCGCGGCGCCGGCCTCGTTTCCGCACTCGGTATCTCGGCGGGTTGCTGCGTGCACTCGCTCGCCTGTGCGTTCGGCCTGACGGCGCTGCTCGCGGCCTCGGCCACGGCATTCACGGTCATCAAGATCGTCGGCGCGATCTATCTCGTGTACCTCGGCGTGCGGCTCGTGCTCACGAAGCACGAAGCCAGCCCGGCAGGCGAAGGCGAAGCACGCGCAACGGCGGGCGCCGCGCCGCCCGGGAACGGGTCGAACGCACGAATCTGGCGCGCGAGCGCCACGGCCGGTCGGCGCCAGTCAAGCA
>DATBXG010000547.1:0-6372 GCA_036514415.1 Paraburkholderia sp. | reverse complement strand
ATTACCGCTTAACACCGGCGTAATAAATCAGTAATTAGGGAGTAATCAAGCGTAATCATAATCCGCCGCCGTCAATCACGAATAACCACACAGCATTCACCACGACGACGGAGTCCCAAGCATGTCCGCATCACGCCACCGAATTCCGCTACCGCTTCGCCTGGCAGTCCTTTCCAGCCTTGTCGCGCTGGCTGCCTGCGGAGGCAGCAGCGACCCCGCCACCACGGTCGCCATTCCCGCGCCTCCCGCCGATCCCGGCTTTGTCGACAACGCACCGATTCCCGACGTGCCCGCCTTCGTCGACAACATCGCGACCAACCAGCGCGGCGACGCCCGCTACGCCACACTCGCGACCAATGCCGGCGTGCGCGTGGTGGCGCGCTTTCTCGACCTCTGGCAACCGCTCACGATGCTCGTGGACGCCGGCGTTTCCGCGCCCGCGAACGGCTCGTTCCCCGCAGTCGTGCAGTCCACGTGGACGGGCGTGCCCACCGACGGCACGCCCAACGGCACGATCCTGAACAGCACCGTGCTGAACGCGAACATCCAGTACGTTGTGACCGCAACGACACAGCGCACGCAGGCGCAGGCCGACGCGGCCTACTACGACGACCGCCGCGGCAAGGGCTACAGCGTCACCGACGGCATGGGCCCGCTCACCACGGCGTGGCGCACGGCCGCACAGCAAATCACGAGCATCACGTCGATTCCCGCGGACGCGACCACGACGCTCTACAGCGACTCGGGCAACAACGTCGGCGTGGGCAGCACGACCAACGCGACCTTCGGCAAGGTGGTCGACCTGCTCAACACGATGGGCAATAACGCCTCCACCGAACCCGCCAAGCGCTTCTACAAATACGCGCGGCCGTTCCGCTGGAGCACGAGCGTCGTGGTCGATCCCACGCTCGTGCCTGCCATCAGCACGACGCCTGCAACCGACGGCGGCTTCATCAGCGGCCACGAAGCCGAAGCCATGCGCGACGCAATGACGATGGCCTACCTCATTCCCGAGCGCTACCAGGAAATGGCGAGCCGCGGCCTCGAACTCGGCGAGAACCGCATTCTCGCGGGCATGCATTCGCCGCTCGACGTGATTGGCGGCCGCCTGTTCGCCCTCGCCGCCACGGCCGCGAATCTCTACGACCCCGCGAACGCCACGCTCAAGAGCGCGGCCTACACGCAGGCGCACAGCGCGCTCGAGCAGGCCACCGGCACGGACGCGACAACCTTCGCTGCCTACGCGCATTCGGCCACCACCACGACCGACCGCTTCGCCGACTATTCGACCAACAAGTCGGAATTCACGCGCCGCATGACGTTCGGCTTCGGCCAGATCGAATCGACCGAAGCGCCGCCCGTCGTGCCCAAGGGCGCCGAGGTGCTGCTCGAAACGCGCTTCCCGTACCTGAGCGCCGCTCAGCGCCGCGTCGTGCTGAAGACGACCGAGGTCGCCTCGGGCTACCCCGTCATGGACGATGCCGAAGGCTGGGGCCGTCTGAACATGTTTAGTGCTGCAGACGGTTATGGCAGCTTCAGCGGCAACGTGATCGTTGCGATGGACGCGACCCAGGGCGGCTTCAACGCCGCCGACACCTGGCGCAACGACATTGCCGGCTCGGGCAAGCTCACGCTGCAGGGCAGCGGCACGCTCACGCTCGCGGGCAACAACAGCTATACGGGCGGCTCGCAGGTGAGCGGCGGCGTGCTCGCCGCCGCGTCGGCAACGGCCTTCGGCAACGGCGACGTGTACGTTGGGTCAGGCGGCGGCGTGACGGTGGCGACGAGTGCGCCGTTGACGGTGGCGGGCAAGTACACGCAGCTCGCCAGCACGACGCTCGAACTCGATATCGACGGCAACGGCGGCGGACGCCTGCGCGTGGGCGGCCAGCTCACCGTGGCCGGCGGCACGCTGCACGTGAAGTTCGTGAACGGCTACGCGCCCAAGGCCGGCGACACGATCGACGTGATCGACGGCAACGGCGCATCGGTGAAGTTCACGACGGTCACGGTGGATGGCTTCAAGGCCACGCCCGTTTATTCGTCGACCGGCGTTTCCATGAAGCTCTCAGCTTCGTGATGTCGTGACGTTTTTTGTGCGGTTTCAAGGCGGCCCCGGATCGCAACGGTCCGGGGCCGTTTTCATGGGTTGAACACGGCGGCCTGTTTTTTGGCAAGGCTCGCCAGCGCTTCCACCGCGATCTTGACCTTCGGCTGAAAATGCCGTGTCTTCTGCCAGATGGCGTGGATGGGCATCGTCGTCGCGAGTTCGGGCAGCACTTCGATCAGCGAACCATCCGCAAGACTTTCTCTCGCGAGCCACCCCGGCAACTGCGCGAGTCCGCACCCCGTTAGACATGCGCACAGCAGCGCGTCGCCATCGGTCAGCTCGTGGCGCGCGGGAATCTCGAAGTATGCCGCCTCGCCTGCATCGTTGCCGAGCAGCCATTCCGGCCGGTTGCCGCGCTGCCAGCCGACCAGGCAATCGTGCTTCAGGATATCCGCAAGCGCGGCGGGCGTGCCGCGCCGCTGGAGATAAGCGGGCGCGGCGCAAATCACGAGACGCTGCTCGCCGAGCCTGCGCGCGATCAGATCGGGATAATCCTCCAGCATGCCGATGCGCACGGCGAGGTCGATGCCCTCGCTCACCATGTCGACGGCGCGGTCGCGCAACGTGATCGAGAGGTCCAGGCGCGCGTGGCGCTGTGCGAGGCGCAGCAGGACTGGCACGATGTGCCGCCGTCCGAACGTCGTGGGCAGATCCACACGCAAGCGGCCTATGGGCTGCCTGCGGCCCGTTGTGAGCAGCGCCTCGGCCTCGTCGAGTTCATCGAGAATACGGCGGCAACTCGCGAGATAAGCCTCGCCCTCCGTGGTCAGATCGAGGCGGCGCGTGGTCCGGTGCAGCAGTTGCACGCCAAGGCGCGCTTCGAGCCGCGAAATGCTCTTGCCCACGGCAGAACCCGTCACGCCGAGCGTGTCCGCCGCCGCGGTGAGGCTGGCGCCATCCACGGCGGCCACGAATTCGCGTATGCCGGCAAAGCGATCTTCCATGGTTCATTCCGGAAATTCAGGATCGAATGTCTGGAATTTTAGCCCCTAACTCGACGCTGCGGACCGAATTAGACTGCGTTCAATGCATGGCGCTCCTGCCAATCCACTTCGAACGCACAGGAAAACGACGATGAAAGCATGGCTCCTGAAGGATTTCGGTCTGCACAACCTGGAACGGGGCGACGTGCCCACGCCGGTGCCGAAGGAAGGCGAACTGCTGGTCAAGGTAGGCGCGGTGTCGCTGAACTACCGCGACAAGGCGATCATCGACGGCATCTACGAACCCCACCGTGTGCCCAAGCCGCTGATTCCCGTTTCCGACGCCGTGGGCACGGTCGTGGCGGTCGGCCCGAACGTGAGCCGCTTCGTCGTTGGCGAGCGCGTGAATTCCACGCTCTACTCGCGCTGGATCGACGGCGCGCCCGGCCCCAACGAGCCGGACTACTGCCTCGGCATGCCGCTGCCGGGCGGCCTTGCCGAATACATGATCATCCACGAGGAAAGCGCCGTGCGCGCGCCGGCCATGATGAGCGACGAAGCGGCCTCGACCTTGCCGATCGCCGCGCTCACAGCCTGGTATTCGCTGATGGACGTCGGCCACCTGCAGCCGGGCCAGAGCGTGCTCGTGCAAGGCACGGGCGGCGTGTCGATCTTCGCCGCGCAGATCGCCGCCGCGCACGGCGCGCGCGTGATCGCAACCTCGAGCAGCGACGCGAATCTCGCGAAAGTGCAGGCGCTGGGCGCGAACGCCGGCATCAACTACCGCACGCATCCGGACTGGGCGGGCAAAGTGCTCGAACTCACCGGCGGCAAGGGCGTGGACATCACGATCGACGTGGCCGGCGGCGACGGGCTCAATCAGTCCGTGGCGGCCACGCGCGTGGCCGGCGTGGTCGCGCAGGTAGGCTTCCTGACCGGCCAGCGTGCCGCGCTCGACCTCATGCCGCTGATCTTCCGGCAAACCACGATCCGCGGCATCGCCGTTGCGCCGCGTGCATCGTTCGAGCGGATGAACCCGTTTCTCGACGAGCACCGGATTCAGCCCGTGATCGATCGCGTCTACGCGTTCGAGGAGGCCGTGCAGGCGTTCGAGCATCTGGCGCGCGGGCCGTTCGGCAAAGTCGTGATCAAGATCGGCGATTGATCGATTCGCTTGCGGGCGGCGTCCCGGCGCGCCGCCCGCGCCGTTGCGCACGCTGGCCCAGCGAGGCGCTTTTTTGCCACACCTCGCGCACGAAAGGTTGACGCGCCGAATGCGCGGCCATTACCCTTGCGCGCTGATGGTTCCCGGCGACGGGATCAAAAGGGAACGCAGTGAAAGACTGCGGCTGCCCCCGCAACTGTGAGCGGCGAGTCCATGCCAGAGAGGGCCACTGGGAAACCGGGAAGGCCGGCAACGGACGTCGACCCGCAAGCCAGGAGACCTGCCATCAGCCGAGTCCAGCAGCCGCAGCGGGCGGGGTGCCCCAATGCGCAAGCACCGCCCTGGCGGCGGTCGCCCGTTGCAAGGACAGCCCGCATTCAGGAGCTGTTTCCAGCCACCGCGTCATGAAGTTCCAGCAATTCGTTTTCACGTCCGCCGTGCTCGCATGCGCATGGCAAGCCGCGCATGCCGCAGGCGTTGCATCGCCCACGCAGCAGCAACAACAGCCAGGCGACGACACCACGCTGCCCAACATCCTCGTGGTGGGCGACACGCAGCATCTGCCGCAATCGTTCGACCAGCGCTACGCGAGCACCCAGGTGCTCACGCGCGAAGACCTCGACCGCCTCTCCCCCATTGAGCCGAGCATCACGCAGGCGCTCGCCACCCTCCCCAACGTCACCGTCTCGCAAAGCGGCGGCCCGGGCGCCTATACGGGGGTGAGCATACGCGGGTCGTCGGCGAGCCAGGTGGCCGTGTTCATCGACGGCATACGCGTGGGCTCCCCCACCACGGGCATCGCAGAATGGGCCGACCTGCCGACCGCCTCGTTCGACCGTGTCGAGGTGATTTCGGGTCCCGCGGCCGCTTCGTTCGGCGCCGACGCCGTGGGCGGCGTCGTGCAGCTTTTCACGCGCCACGCGTCGAATCAGCCAAATCAAACCACGGCCTCGTTCGGCGGCGGCACGAACAAGACCTTCGACACGCAGTTGCGCACCTCGGGCACGATCCCCTCTACCGGGCCGCTTTCCGCGTTGAGCGGCCTCACGTATTCGCTGGGTCTGCACGACTACAACACGGCCGGGATCGACGCGACGCAGCCCTGGGCCTACGGCCACGAAGCCGGCCGCAACCCGTACCACGCGCAGAACCTGGACGCGCGCCTCGGCTACGCGCACGACAACTGGTCGATCTCGACCTTCGCGCTCTACCACCGCTCCGATCTCTCGTACGACAACCTGGGCGGCAACGACCGCCAGCGCGACAACCAGCTCACGACCGGTCTCGCGTTCCATCTCGACATCACGCCGACCACGCAGTTCGACCAGTCCGTGGGCTACGCGACGGATCGTCAGTTCCTCTATTCGAACGACCCGACGATCCCGACCGACGAGATCGACTCGACGCGCTTTTCCACCTCCACGTCGATCACGCACCAGGAGACCGGGCACACGCTCTTCGGCATGCCGCTGGAAGGCGAGACCAAGCTCGCCTACGACTACACACGCGAGCTGGCATTCCTGCCGGTGGATGTGCCGGGCGGCCTGCCCGCGCGCAACGATTCGGCCGTGTCGATGCACCAGTCCACCACGCTCGGGCCGCTTACGCTGTTTCTGGCGGGGCGGCACGAGATCGTGCAGGGGCAGTCGGTCAACACGGGCAACGTTGCGCTGTCGTGGGCGATCACGCCGGTCTACACGGCGCGCGTTTCCTATGGCAACGCGTTCCGCCTGCCCACGTTCAACGATCTCTACTACCCGACCTACTCGAACCCCGACCTGCAGCCCGAGCGCAGCAACTCCGTCGAGGCCGCGCTCGATGCGACCACCTCGATCGGCACGTTCACGGCAGCCGTGTACGACACGCGCGTGCACGACCTCATCACGTACAACTCGCAGACCTTCCTGCCCGTGAACGTGGGCCGCGCGCATATACAGGGCATCGACCTCTCGTACAAGGGCACGCTTGGGCAGTACACGCCGGTGAGCCTCACGGTGGGGATTCTGAATCCGCAGGACGTGACCGATCAGACCTGGCTCAACCGCCGTCCGCGCCAAACGGCGAGCCTGAGCGTCGATCACACATGGGACGAGTTCCGTCTCCACGCGCTGAGCACCGGCATTTCGCTGCTGTATAACGGCTCGACGTTCGACGACCAGCTCAACACGATATAC
>DATBXG010000546.1:0-2727 GCA_036514415.1 Paraburkholderia sp. | reverse complement strand
GCGACCGAAGTCATCGCGGTTTCGTGCGGTGTTTCGCAAGCGCAGGAAACGCTGCGCACGGCGCTGGCCATTGGCGCAGATCGCGCGATCCTCGTCGAGTCGAATGAAGACCTGCAGCCGCTGGCCGTGGCGAAGCTCCTGAAGGCGCTCGTCGACAAGGAACAGCCTTCGCTGGTCATTCTCGGCAAGCAGGCCATCGACGACGATTCGAACCAGACCGGCCAGATGCTCGCCGCGCTGGCGAACCTGCCGCAAGCCACGTTCGCCTCGAAGGTCGTGGTTGCTGACGGCAAGGCCACCGTGTCGCGCGAAGTGGATGGCGGCGCGGAAACGCTCTCGCTCAAGCTCCCCGCAGTGGTCACGACGGACCTGCGCCTGAACGAGCCGCGCTACGTCACGCTGCCGAACATCATGAAGGCGAAGAAGAAGCCGCTCGAAACGCTCAAGCCCGAAGACCTGGGCGTCGACGTCACGCCGCGTCTGAAGACGCTGAAGGTTGCCGAGCCGCCCAGGCGTAGCGCAGGCGTGAAGGTGCCGGACGTGAAGACGCTGGTCGAGAAGCTGAAGACGGAAGCCAAGGTGCTGTAAGGAGCGAGACGAAAATGACGAATCTGGTGAATCTGGTAATAGCAGAACACGACAATCAGTCGATCAAGGCCGCAACGCTGAACGCCGTTGCAGCAGCACAGAAGATTGGTGGCGACGTGCACGTGCTGGTCGCAGGCCACAACGCGCAAGCGGCAGCCGATGCAGCAGCGAAGATCGCAGGTGTGGCGAAGGTGCTCCTGGCTGACGCGCCGCAACTCGAAGTGGGCCTCGCAGAAAACGTCGAAGCCACGGTCCTGAGCATCGCAAAGAACTACTCGCACATCCTCGCGCCGGCCACGGCAGCGGGCAAGAACGTCACGCCGCGTATCGCCGCGAAGCTCGACGTCGCGCAGATCAGCGACATCACCGATGTCGATTCGCCCGATACATTCGAGCGCCCGATCTACGCGGGCAACGCCATCGCGACGGTGCAATCGGTCGATCCGGTCAAGGTCATCACGGTCCGCACGACTGCGTTCGACCCTGTAGCAGCCGAAGGCGGCAGCGCAGCCGTAGAGAAGCTCGAAGCGGCAGCAGACAGCGGCCTCTCGCAGTTCGTCGGCCGTGAAGTCACGAAGCTCGACCGCCCGGAACTCACGAGCGCGAAGATCATCGTCTCGGGCGGCCGCGGTCTGGGTAGCGGCGAGAACTACACGAAGGTCCTGGAGCCGCTCGCCGACAAGCTCAACGCGGCACTCGGCGCCTCGCGCGCCGCAGTGGATGCTGGCTATGTGCCGAACGACTTCCAGGTTGGCCAGACCGGCAAGATCGTGGCGCCGCAACTGTATGTGGCGGTGGGCATCTCGGGCGCCATCCAGCACCTGGCAGGCATGAAGGACTCGAAGGTCATCGTCGCGATCAACAAGGACGAAGAAGCACCGATCTTCAGCGTGGCCGACTATGGCCTCGTCGGCGATCTGTTCACGCTGGTGCCGGAACTCGTGAAGGAACTCGGCTGAAGCTGGCCGGTGAAATGCGCTACCGGGCGCCGCGAAACATGAACAAACACGCGGCGTGAGACGAAGCAACAAAGGGGCGCCGCGGCGCCCCTTTGTCATTTGAAGAGGAGACTGCCATGTACCAGGCGCCCACGAGCGACATGTTGTTCGTCATGAAGGAGCTGGCCGGCCTCGAGGAGATCGCGAAGCTGCCGGGCGGCGAAGACGCTACGCCCGAAACAGTCGAAGCCGTCCTGCACGAGGCCGCGAAGCTATGCGGCGAGGTGCTGGAGCCGCTGAACGCGGAAGGCGACCGCAATCCGAGTCGCTGGGAAAGCGGAAACGTGCACGCAACACCCGGTTTCAAAGCGGCGTTCCGGCAATACGTGGAAGGCGGCTGGCAGGGCGTGCAGCATCCTCAGGAATACGAAGGACAGGGCTTGCCGAAGCTCGTCGGCACGCCATGCGTGGAAATGCTCAACGCGGCGAATCTCTCGTTCGCGCTGTGTCCGCTGCTCACCGACGGCGCGATCGAAGCGCTGCTTACCGCGGGCAGTGAAGCACAAAAGCAGCGCTTCGTGCCGAAGCTCATCTCGGGCGACTGGACCGGCACGATGAACCTCACCGAGCCTCAGGCGGGTTCGGATCTCGCGGCCGTGCGCACGCGCGCCGAGCCCCAGGGCGACGGCACGTACAAGCTGTTCGGCACAAAGATCTTCATCACGTGGGGCGAGCACGACATGGCGGAGAACATCATCCACCTCGTGCTCGCGCGCACGCCCACGGCGCCCGAAGGCGTGAAGGGCATTTCGCTCTTCGTCGTGCCGAAGTTCCTCGTGAACGCTGATGGCTCGCCCGGCGCGCGCAACGATGTGCATTGCGTGTCGATCGAACACAAGCTCGGCATCAAGGCGAGCCCGACCGCCGTGTTGCAGTTCGGCGATCATGGCGGCGCGATCGGCCAGTTGATCGGCGAGGAAAACCGGGGCCTCGAGTACATGTTCATCATGATGAACGCGGCGCGTTTTGCCGTGGGCATGCAGGGCGTGGCCGTGTCCGATCGCGCGTACCAGAAGGCGCTCGCCTACGCGAAGGAGCGTGTGCAAAGCCGCCCGGTGGACGGTTCCGCGAAAGCGTCGGTCACCATCATCCATCACCCCGACGTGCGGCGTATGCTCGCGACGATGCGCGCGCTCACCGA
>DATBXG010000545.1:0-12721 GCA_036514415.1 Paraburkholderia sp. | reverse complement strand
GACGATGCTCGCGCGCGCAGCCGCGCCGGCCACGCCTCCGCGACGAGCGCCATGCCAATGCCGAACTCGCCGCCAAGCCCGATGCCGGCAATCGTGCGATAGACGAGCAGATCGCCGTAGCCGCGCGCGAGCGCGCACATCCCGGTGAAGACTGCGAAGAGCAGGATGGTCCAGGTGAGCACGCGCACGCGCCCGTAGCGATCGCTCAAGAGCCCGAACACGATGCCGCCCGCGACCGCGCCGACGAGCGTCCATGTGACGAGCGCGCCGGCCTGCGCGCCGCTCAGATGCAGATCGGTGCTGATCGCGGGCAACATGAAGCCGAGCATCAGCAGATCGAAGCCGTCCATGGCGTAGCCGAGCACCGAAGCGACGAGCGCGCGCAGGGCGTGGCCGCGCGTGGCGGCGGCTGTGACGGCGGTGGCGGCAGGCGGAGAAACGGCGGTCATGTGGGCAATCCTGAGGAACGCGCGCTCGCGGGGGAACGCAAACCGGCGTGAGTGTAAAGGCGCGGCCAGGACGTCACAACCGCGAAACAAACGGCACGCGCCGGTCTCGACCGCCCGCTGCCCGGGCGCAAGCGCCCACTGGAGCCCCGCCGGCGTTCGCGCCCCACATCGCTGCCGGCGGTTGCCCGCGTGACTCGTCGGCGATCGTCAAGTCGGGTAAAATACCGGCCTACGCGCGCAAGAGAAGCCGTCCGGACCGGGCGAGTCGTCCTGACCCAAGCTAGTGAGAAAGGTCAGACGATCGACGCCTCCGGGCCGCGCACCGCAGGCACCGAAGCCACGCTTCGCGCCCGCCGTGCCAGCGCCACCGGGCCACGCGCCCACCCTCCTCCCGCACTCATACCCAAGGATTCGCCCATGACAGGCTACGATCGCCAGACGATCTCGGACACGACCGCCAAGATGCTGCTCGAAGTGAAGGCCGTGCACTTCAACGCCGAAAAGCCCTTCATCTTCACTTCCGGCTGGGCGAGCCCGGTCTATATCGACTGCCGCAAGCTGATCTCGTATCCGCGCGTGCGCCGCGGCCTGATGGAAATGGCCGAAGCCACGATCCTGCGCGACGTCGGCTACGAGCAGATCGACGCCGTGGCCGGCGGCGAAACCGCGGGCATCCCGTTCGCGGCATGGCTCTCCGACCGCCTGATGGTGCCCATGCAGTACGTGCGCAAGAAGCCGAAGGGTTTCGGCCGCAACGCACAGATCGAGGGTCTCCTGACCGAAGGCCAGCGCGTGCTGCTCGTCGAAGACCTGACCACGGACAGCCGCAGCAAGATCAACTTCATCAACGCGCTGCGCACGGCCGGCGCGCAGGTGAATCACTGCTTCGTGCTGTTCCACTACAACATCTTCAAGGAAAGCGTCTCGGTCCTGAAGGACATCGACGTCGACCTGCACGCGCTCGCCACGTGGTGGGACGTGCTGCGCGTCGCCAAGCAGTCGGGCTACTTCGAGACGAAGACGCTCGACGAAGTCGAGAAATTCCTGCACGCGCCGGCTGAGTGGTCGGCGGCGCACGGCGGCGCGACAGCGGCACCGCAGTAAGCGCGCACGCGCGTTGGCGCATAGCAAAAAAGGCCATCTGCCTCCTGGGCAGATGGCCTTTTTTCATGGCCTCGCGCCGCAATCAAAATGCGGAAATCGACATCGCGAATTCAATGCGCCGTTTCTGCCCCGCCGCCGTCGTCGGACGCTTGCGAAGAGAGATTGAGCAAGCCATTGCTCTGCGCATACTGGAACAACTCCGGGTCTCGATCGAGTCCAAGCTTGCGCATCGCCGTATTCTTTTGAGTGCTAATAGTCTTGATACTGCGACTCAGCTTTTCGGATATTTCCTTAATCGTCATTCCGGAAACGAAGAGTCGCACGACTTCGAGCTCGCGTTTTGAGAGCGTGACTTCATCCGTTTTACCGCCGCTGTTAGCGCGAAATTGATCGAGCGCGAACCTTGCCTGCGGGCTCATGTACTCGATATTACGACTCACGTGCTGCACCGCGAGGCCGATGTGGCTCAGGTCGTCGGACTTGTGCACCACCGCGATCACGCCTAGTTCGCCGAGGCGTTTGAGGAGCGCCGCGTTTTCGAGCATCGTAAGGACGACGATGGGAACGTTGGGGAAATTGCGTCGCAGGTAGCCGATGAGGGGCAAACCGTCACCGTACTGGCCGCCCGGCATGGCAAGGTCGGTCACCAGCACATCGCACGGAACCGTTTGCAGCGCCTTGACCAGTTCCGTGGATTGGCGCGCGCGGCCAACGACCTGAATTCCCGGGAAGTCGAGCAGTGCATGTTCCGCACCAAACAAGATCACCGGATGATCGTCGGCGACTACGACCCTGATTGGTTGCTGCATTACCCCTCCGTGTAGCCAAATCTGTTTCTCTCTCCGGCGCGCGGCCAGTCCATATTCGCTTCTTCTTTGTGGCGCCCGGCGGCCTCATGCGTCCGAACAGGAGATTACGTGACTATAGCGGAATCCTTCGGCGCACTCTGTACACGTGCAGGAGAAACTTCGCTCGCTTATGCCGCTATATTGAAGCAAATCTGGACTAGAGGGCAAATCAAAACTTTCCTTCAGGACACTGTGGCCCGAATTTAACAAACACACAGGAGAACTCGCTAATGCGTACTCCATATGGCTTTGAGCTGAATTGCGCGCGCCGTGCGAGCGTATTCGCGCGGCTCGCCGTGGCGAGCGTCGCGATGTCTGCGGCGTTAGCCCATGCAGGTGAAAGCTTCGCGCTATCGAGCGCCGACTTAAGTGACGGCGGAAAAATTGGCCCACGTCAGATATTCAACGACGCCGGCTGCAGCGGCCCGAATCAATCACCGAGTTTGACGTGGCGCAATGCTCCAGCAGGTACGCGCAGTTTTGCCATTACGATCTTCGATCGCGACGCGCCAGGGCGCGGCTGGTGGCACTGGGCCGTCGCCAATGTTCCAGCCAACGTGACGAGCCTGCCGGAGAACGCCAGCGCGTCGGGCGCGCTGCGCAAGCTCGGCGCGATCGAGGCGCGCAACGACTTCAACGTCGACGGTTACGGCGGACCGTGCCCACCTCCGGGCAATCCGCATCGCTACGTCATTACCGTCTATGCACTCCGCATCGACACGCTCCCGCTCGCCCAGGGGCGCCCCGCTGCGTTATTCGATCGCGAGATCAGCGGTTTGACGCTCGGCAGCGCGCAGCTCACGGTGACATACGGTCGCTGATCGAGAGGACCGTTGGCCGGGAGCCGCTCGCCGCGGCATGCACTTGCATCGGACGGCGCAATGGCCGCTGGCCGCCGGTCGTGCGGCGAGCGCCTGAACGGCTGAGCGGGAGGCCGCCCGCAAGGCCGCGAGGTGGTTCGGCCCCCGAAGTAATGGTGCGCCGCGGTGCGAGCCTTCCCGCGTGGCTCGCCCCGGCTTTACGGGTAAGCCCCGATTTTTTTCCAGATGCGTTCACACGTGCGCCCGCATGAAGTCTTAAAATACCGTTCCGGCGCCGCTCAGGGTGACGGGCGGCACACCCGCCCGGCGTAGCGACGCCTGATTTTGCAACCTCGCTTGCAACCTCGTTTGCAACCCCGCAATCCCCTCGTTCAGAGAGACCGAGATGAGCACGAAAGTTTTTGTCGACGGACAGGAAGGCACGACCGGCCTGAAGATTTTCGAATACCTGTCGCCGCGCACTGACGTCGAGATCCTGCGTATCGACGAAGCGAAGCGCAAGGACGTCGAGGAACGCCGCCGTCTCATCAACGCTTCGGACGTGACGTTCCTGTGCCTGCCCGACGTCGCCTCGCGCGAATCGGCCTCGTTCGTCGAGAACGACCGCACCGTGCTGATCGATGCGAGCACGGCGTTCCGCACCCAGGCCGACTGGGCCTACGGCCTGCCCGAGCTGACCCGCGCACAGCGCGACAAGGTGCGCAAGTCGAAGCGCATCGCGGTGCCGGGGTGCCACGCGTCGGCGTTCATCCTGGCCATGCGCCCGCTCGTCGAGGCGGGCCTCGTCGCGCCGGAATTCGCCGCGCACAGCTACTCGCTCACGGGCTACAGCGGCGGCGGCAAGAAGATGATTGCGGAGTACGAAGCAGGCGGCAACGCGAAGCTAGCGAGCCCGCGCCCCTACGCGCTCGGCCTCACGCACAAGCATCTGCCGGAAATGGCGGTGCACGGTGGCTTGAAGTCGGCGCCGGTGTTCACGCCGATCGTCGGCCCGTTCTACAAGGGTCTCGCGGTCACGACCTATTTTTCGCCGCAGCAGCTCACGCGCGGCGCGAAGCCGCAGGACGTGCAGGCGCTTTTCGCCGAGTACTACGCCGGCGAGCAATTCGTGCGCGTGGCACCCGTCAACGCCGATGAGAACCTCGACGCCGGCATGTTCGACGTGCAGGCGAACAACGACACGAACCGCGTCGACCTGTTCGTGTTCGGCAACGACGAGCAGTTCGTCACCGTCGCGCGCCTGGACAATCTGGGCAAGGGCGCCTCGGGCGCGGCGATCCAGTGCATGAACCTCGCGATCGGCGCGGCTGAGAATACCGGCCTGCATGCCTGACGCGCCCGCGATCCGCAGCGCAAA
The DNA here is from genome assembly GCA_036514415.1 of Paraburkholderia sp. Lineage (GTDB taxonomy): Bacteria > Pseudomonadota > Gammaproteobacteria > Burkholderiales > Burkholderiaceae > Paraburkholderia. The sequence goes on along the minus strand of DATBXG010000545.1, from coordinate 8,142 downwards.
CAAAAAAACCGGCTCCCTGAGCCGGTTTTTTTACGCCCGCACGAAACGTACTTCCGACGCACAGGCAAAAAAAAGCCCGCCAATGTTGGCGGGCTTAATCCATATCAGAGGAGACATGGAGGAGACAAGAAGAAGTATAGCGACTAGCGTGATGCAATGCAACATGTAAAGTAGTGCGCACCCTGAATGTTGCGTTACAACAACGCATTTGTCACGATCCTGTCATCGAAAGAATAAACATCAACTGATCGAGCCCCACCGGCCGTACGAGATGTATGTCGAAGCCTGCGGCAAGCACCTCGTCGCGGTGGCGCGACTCTCCCCATCCGGCCAGCGCGATCAGCAACGGCACGCGCTCGCCGCTGACCGCGCGCAGGCGCCGCACGATCGTTCCGGGCTCGTCCTGCACGAGCGAAAGCGCCATGACCGCCACGCTTGGCGACCCGCGCGCCGCCAGCTCGATCGCCTCGTCGAGCGTGCGCGCCACGGACACGCCGTAGCCAAGGTCGGTCAGCAAGGTGCTGAGCCCGTCTAGTGACTTCTCGTCGTTATCGGCGATCAGGATGCGCGTCTCCATCCGCCGTCTCCTACCCTGTTGTGGCTTCGCGCCCAGATCTCCCGTTTGATCTGTCGCGCGCCCTGTCGTCGTGACCGGTTCCCCGTCCCAGTCGCCGCAAGCGGCGCCGTCGTTCCGGCAAGCCTTGCGTTGCTGCGATGCGCCCCCATTGTGCCGAGCCGCTCTCCAGGTATTTGTGCGTCACCGAGCGGTCGTCTGAAGATTTTGATCGCGAGAGGCCGTCGAACGTTCGCCGCGCCTCATTGCGCCCTAATGCTCAACGGCGCGTCAACCACGAGTCAACTGCGGCCAGCCGCTGTCAGCCGCCGCGAGCCGCGCGGCGCGCCGCCACCTTGCCGAGCACGGCGAAATCGCGCTCGCCGTCGCCGTGCGCCACCGCTTCGAGCAAGCTGTCGCGCAGGACGCTCGCGAGCGGCATCGGCGTCGCCGCCGCGTCGGCTGCGTCCAGCGCGAGCCGCACGTCCTTGAGGCCGAGGCGCGCCTTGAAGAGCGCCGGCTCGTAGCGCCGCTCGGCGATCATGCCGCCGTAGCCCGCGTACACCGGGCCCGGAAACGGGCCGCCCGTCACGACGTCGAGAAAGTCGCGCATCGGCACACCGTAGCCGTCGAGCAGCGCCGCCGCCTCGCCGAGCGACTCCACGGCCGAAGCGAGCATGAAATTCGCGGCGAGCTTCATCACGTTCGCCTGCTGCGGCAGCGCCCCGACGCGCCATGTCTTCTGGCCGATCGCGTCGAAAAGCGGTTGCACGCGCTCAATCGCGTCGGCCGCCCCGGCGGCGATGATCGTGAGCTTCGCCGCCTGCGCGGCATCCGGCCGCCCGAGCACCGGCGCCGCCACGTAGTGCAGGCCGCGCCCGGCATGCGCATGCGCGAGCGATTCGGCCAGCGCCACGGAAATGGTCGCCATGTTCACGTGCACGAGGCCTTGCCGCGCATGATCGAGCAGCGTGGCGTCGATCACCTCGCGCAGCGCGGCGTCGTCGGCGAGCATCGAGAGCACGGCGTCGCCGGCGAAGGCTTCGCCCGGCGAGCCGACGATGCGCGCGCCCGCAGCCGCCAATGCCTGCGCCTTCGCGGCCGTGCGGTTCCACACGCGCACCGTGTGGCCCGCCTTCAGCAGATTGCCGACCATCGCGGCGCCCATTTCGCCAAGCCCGATAAAACCGATGTCCATCGCACACTCCTTCCACGAAAAATCTGGGGAAAACCCGGGAAAACGTCCACTAGAACACAAGCCGGCCGGCGCTGCAGGCGCGCCCCCAGGAAGCGAACGCGCCCGCACGCGGCAAGGCGTGCGGTGCGATACTGCTTTGCATGGTCACTGCCACCTTCCGTTTTTATGAGGAGTTGAACGACTTTCTGGCGCGGCCGCTGCGCCGGCGTGCGTTTAGTTGCGCGTGCGCGCGCAACGCCACGGCGAAGCACATGATCGAAGCGCTCGGCGTGCCGCATACGGAGGTCGAGCTGATCCTCGTGAACGGCGAGTCGGTAGGTTTCGAGCACCCGCTCGCGGACGGCGACCGCGTAGCCGTCTACCCGAAGTTCGAGGCGCTCGACATCCGGCCGCTGCTGCGCGTGCGCGACGCGCCGCTGCGCGAGCTGCGCTTCGTCGCCGACGCCCATCTTGGCGGCCTTGCCCAACTCCTGCGGCTGGCCGGATTCGACACGCTCTACGACAACCACTACCCCGACGACGAAATCGAGACGCTCGCCGCCGCCGAGCACCGTATCGTGCTCACGCGCGACCGCGAGCTGCTCAAGCGGCGCAGCATCACGCACGGCTGCTACGTGCGCGCGCTCAAGCCGCGCGCCCAGGTCCACGAGATTTTCGAGCGGCTCGACCTCGCCGCGAGCGCGCGGCCGTTCCGGCTCTGCCTAATGTGCAACGCGCCGCTGCGGCACATCGAGCGCGCGGCCGTGCGCGAGCGCGTGCCGGAAGGCGTCTACGAGCGGCAGACGCGCTTCGTCACCTGTGACATCTGCGAACGCGTGTTCTGGGAAGGCTCGCACTGGCAGCGCATGCGCGCGCTGATCGACGGCCTCACGCGCCGGACGGACGGAACGCTCGAGGCGCCCGACGCGCGCGAAGTGCGCAACCGGCACAACGACGAAGGGCGCGATCCCCCCGGTCGCGCCTAGCGGGCGGCAACGACGCTCATTGGGCACGCAGCTGCGCCTGGCGGTGATGGACGCGCGCGGGCGTTTGCGTACAATGCGCGCCACCGCCCAACACCGGAGCACGACATATGGCCATGAAGAAAACCGACCTTGAGAAGAACAAGGCGCTGAAACTGATGCAAGCGACGAACAAGTCCGGGCCCGAGCGCTTCGGCAAAAGTTCGGCGCAGCCGGCGCTGGACCGCCGCGAGCAGCGCAGGCTGGATCAGGCGCAAGGGCTCGTGCCGTTCGCGTGCAAGCTCAACGCCGAACTCGTCGAGAAGCTGAAGGCGCGCGCCGAGGACCATCCGGGCGGCCTCAACGGCCTGCTCGCCGAACTGCTCGAAGCAGGACTCGCGCGCTGACCGCCCAGGCCGCGCCACCGCGCCGTCTGGCGCGATGACGGCCACGCCGGACGCGAAAAAAAAGCCAGAGCATTGCTCTGGCTTTTTCATGGCTAGGGTCGCGCGCGGCGTCGGCGCCACGCGAACCCGGCCGGGCTGGCGCTTTAGTTCGCCTGGCCCTTGTCGGCGGTGCCGGCGGCCGATGCGCTTTCCGACACGGCGGCGCGCTTGCCGTGTTGCTTGAGCTCCTTGTGGTGCTTCTTGGCCTTTGCCGGTGCGCTGGCTGCCGGTGCGGTTGCGGCGGGAGCCGAAGCGTCTTGTGCGAATGCCTGAGCCGAAATCAGTGCGACCGATGCTGCGATGAGCGAGGCGAGAATCTTTTTCATCTGTTGTTCCCCAAACCTGACAAATAATGACCGGCACGTTGTGAATTAGAACAGCGTGAAACCGCGACACGATCCGCTTGCCGATCTGGGCGGACGTTTCGCGCGAAGCAGTATTACGCAGCGTAGGGAGTTTGTCATCCGCAAATGGTCCGGTGTATTTTCCGGGAGACAATTCCCTTTCAATTCGGATACGATCGCCATTTGCGCGTTCGTTTTCCGGAAGTTCGTTGTCTTTTCACGTAATACGCTGAATCGCCTGTCCCAAGCCAATTCGCGAGGCCAGTTCGCCAGGCCAGTCGGTGCCGGATTCGCAGCCGATCCAGACGCAATCGCGAAAAAAGGGGAAGACCCAACGTCCCCTGCGCAACAGGACACCGCGCGCTATCCGCGCGCCGGCCGTCGAAAATGCTGTCGCGCCCGTTCCACGCGAAAAGAGATCCCCGCTTGCAATCCGCCACCCGCCGCCACCTGCGCGCCAATCTGCTAATGCTGGCTGCCGCCCTGATCTGGGGTTCGGCATTCGTCGCCCAGCGCCTGAGTCTCGACGCCATCGGCCCCTTCCTGTTCACCGGCCTGCGTTTTCTGCTTGGCGCCGGTGTCGTCTCGGCCTTTCTGCACGTGCGCCGCCGTGCCGGCCAGCGACTGGCGTCACGTGGCGGCCGCCCGGCGGCCACGGCGCTGTTCGACGGCGCGCTGCTGCGCTCCGGTACGGTGCTCGGCCTCGTGCTGGCCGTCGCCATCTCGCTCCAGCAGATCGGGCTTGGCTACACGAAGATCGCCAACGCCGGCTTCATCAGTTCGCTCTATGTCGTGATCGTGCCGATGCTGGGCGTGCTGCTGCGCCATCGCACGGGACTCGGCACCTGGCTCGGCGCCGCGCTCGCAGCGGTCGGCCTCTACTTCCTCAGCATCAACGAACACTTTTCGGTGATGTACGGCGACTGGTACCAGCTCGGCTGTGCGCTCGTGATCTCGATCCAGGTCATGCTCGTGGGCCACTACGCGCCGCGCCACGATCCGCTCGCGCTCTCGATCGTGCAGTTCGTCGCCTGCGGCGTGGTGTGTCTCGCGATCGGGCTCGCCTGCGAACCGCTGCGCGTGGCCGACATCGTGCGCGCCGCGCCGACCATCCTTTATGGCGGCGCGCTTTCGGTGGGCGTCGGCTATACCCTGCAGGTGGTCGCGCAACGCGACGCGGCGCCCGCGCACGCGGCCGTGATATTCAGCATGGAAGGCGTGTTCGCTGCGCTCGCGGGCTGGGCCGCCCTCGGCGAAACGCTCACGCCGCGCGCCCTCGCCGGCTGCGCGCTCATGCTCGCCGGCCTGCTCGCCTGCCAGTTGCTGCCCGCGTGGCAGGCGCGCCTGCGCGCTCGTCAGCGCGCGGCCACGCAGCCCGCGGAGACAGCGTAAAGACAACATACGGCGCGGCGCGCACGACGAATGGCGTCGCCTTCGGGCGCCGCCAATTTTTTCGTGTGGACTTTTCGTGTGGATAACACGCCATTGCGTCGCGCGCCGCCAGGTTATCCACGCCCGCCTCTGGACAACCTGGGGACGACCTGGCGAACGACCTGTGGACCACTTCTTGATAACCACGCGTCCAACGAAGCAGCCTGAAAAGTTATCCCGGAAACTCGCAACACGTACAGGGTTTGTCCGCATGGCTGTCCGTTTCGCATCGATATGAGCGGACAGGCAATTTCCCTGTTGTCCACAGTTAATGCCAGGACTTGTTAACTGCTACTACTTATAAATATAAATACTGAAATGAATATGGAGAAAACGCGCGACGCTCGCTGCGCGCGTGTGCTGCGCATACGCGCAGATTCATCACCGCTTCAATCTTCTCGTGCGAGAACGCTGTCGACGAATCGCGGCAAGCCGAGCAACGCGCGGCGCGCGATCGATCGGCGAATCTCATTGCGCCTGCCCGAAAAGCACTCCGTTTCGCTAGCGCAATGCACGCGGCCGTCTTCGATGAACGCCCACGCGAAGCAATGCATCACGGCAGCGCCTCGCTCGTCGTCTTCGTCAGCGAACAGGCCGATGCTGGCCAACGCGACGCTCGCGCGTCCCGCGCTTCGCACAAGCGCACCTTCGGCGGCTTCGCGCGCAACGGCTTCGCTCACGAGCCCGCTGCGTTCGATCGTCTGCGCACGCACACCGGGCAGCGCCGCGAGCGCCGCCTGCGAATGCGCGACGCAGCCAACGTCGAGACACGCTGACGCTGCGCGCTGGTCGGCCAGCATCGCGCCGATCGCGCCAGCGGTGCAGGTCTCGACACTCGCGAGCACGAGCGAACGCGACTTCAGATAGCCGACGATCTGCTTCGATATGTTCATGGCGACAACGAATGAAAAGCGAAAATGCGAGTGTCGCACGCAGACACAACGAAAAAGGGCGTGCCCCCCGAGGAGGCACGCCCTTGTGCTGCATGCGCCATACGCTGCGCGTTTAACCGCCCGCCATCATCCGCTCGATGGTGGGCTCGAGATTGCGCAAGCCGATGGTCGCGGGCTCGGCCGCTACGACGCCGAAGCATTCCGTGCGGCGCGGCGCGGGATCGACGAGAAAATTGCGCTCGTGGCGCCCATAGCGCCCGGGTGGCAGCAGCCGCTCAGGCGGAATCACCTCGAATGCCGTGCCGACAGCGATGAAGAGATCGCCCGGCGTCATGTCGCGCTGGATGCGCCACAGCGTCTCGTATTCGGGCGCAGCCTCGTTGAAGAACACGACACCGGGTTTCACGCTTTCCACCTGCCCGCACGCGGGACAGGCCGCTTGCGGATCGAGTCCCTTGCCGGAGACCGGGAAGCGGTAGTCGCAGTCCGTGCACAGAAGCGAAATCATGTCGCCGTGCAGATGCGTGACCTGACGCGCACCGGCCTGCTCGAGCAGGTCGTCGATGTTCTGCGTGACGAGATGCACGCGCTCCGTCCCCCAGGCGTCCTGCCACTTTGCGAGGAGCTCATGGGCGGCGTTCGGGCGCGAGTCGCCACATTCGGCGATGCGCTGGTTGTAGAAGCGGAACACCGCCGGCCGGTTGCGGCGCCACGTGAGGTAATTGCATACCTCGTCGATGCTCGCTTGCGACCAGATGCCGTCGCCGGTGCGGAACGTCGAAACGCCGCTCTCCGCAGACAGGCCCGCGCCGGAAAACACGAACAGGCGGGGCAGCCGGCCGGACTGCCCAGGTTGCCGGGATTGCGCCACGTTTGCCACTTTTGTCTCCTTGATCGAACCGCGCCATTATGAGCGCCTGACGGCGTTTCGGCAGCGGTTCGCAATGGCGACGCGCTCATTGCCCCCAACGAGCGCCCAGCGCGCCCTCAGAGGCGGCGCAGCGCGCGAGATGAGCCCAGCCCCCATGCAGCGGCCGCGGCGGGCGTCTGAGGGCCTCTCCGCGCTTCCTGCCCGATCGGCAAAACAAAAAGGGGATGCCGCAATGGCATCCCCTCTTTCAAGACGTCTTCAGCGCAGCCGCTGGTCGCCACCAGCGGCGCGCGAAAAACCTCACTCCACGGTCACCGACTTCGCGAGATTGCGCGGCTTGTCGACATCGGTGCCGCGTGCGCAGGCCGTGTGATACGCAAGCAACTGCAGCGGCACGACGTGCAGGATCGGCGACAGCAGCCCGTAGTGCTCCGGCATGCGGATCACGTGGATGCCGTCTTCGCTCGTGATGTGGGTATCGGCATCCGCGAAGACGTAGAGCTGGCCGCCGCGCGCGCGCACTTCCTGCATGTTCGACTTGAGCTTTTCGAGCAGCGCGTCGTTGGGCGCGACCGTCACCACGGGCATCGCCTCGGTCACGAGCGCGAGCGGCCCGTGCTTGAGTTCGCCTGCCGGATAGGCCTCGGCGTGGATGTACGAGATTTCCTTGAGCTTGAGCGCGCCTTCGAGCGCGATCGGGTAATGAAGCCCGCGCCCGAGGAACAAGGCGTTTTCCTTGCGCGCGAATTCCTCGGACCACGCGATGATCTGCGGCTCCAGCGCGAGCACGCCGTTGAGCGCCGCCGGCAGGTGGCGCAGCAGCTTGAGATACGCGGTTTCCTGTTCGGCGCTCACATGGCCGCGCTGCTTGCCGAGCGTCACGGCGAGAATGAACAGGCCAACGAGCTGCGTGGTGAACGCCTTCGTCGACGCGACGCCGATCTCGCGCCCCGCGTGCGTGAGGAACTTCAGTTCGGTGAGGCGCACCATCGCACTCGTCGCGACGTTGCACACGGCGAGCGTGTGCTGCATGCCGAGCGACTGTGCGTGCTTGAGCGCGGCGAGCGTGTCGGCGGTTTCGCCCGACTGCGAGATGGTCACGACGAGCGCACGCGGATTCGGCACCGACTCGCGATAGCGGTATTCGCTCGCGATCTCGACATCGGTGCGGATCTTCGCCACCGACTCGAGCCAGTACTTCGCCGTGAGGCCCGCGTAATAGCTCGTGCCGCACGCGAGAATCAGGATGCTGTCGATGCCGTTGAACACCGCGCCTGCGCTCTCGCCGAAAAGCTCGGGTGCGAAGGCGTCGGTGGCGGGAATCGTGTCGGAGATCGCGCGCGGCTGCTCGAAGATCTCCTTCTGCATGTAGTGGCGATACGGGCCGAGATCGACCTCACCGCCATATGCGCCATAGGCCTGCACATCGCGCACTTCTCGCGTCACGATGTTGCCGGCGCGATCG
>DATBXG010000544.1:0-5265 GCA_036514415.1 Paraburkholderia sp. | reverse complement strand
GCCCCGCCGCAGCGCCACTGACGTCCGCCAGGTGACTCAGGGCGTCGTGCCGAGCGCACTCGCCTCGTCCGACCTCGTGTCGCTCGTCAAGGACGTGCAGCTCGCGACCATGACGCTCGTCTACGCGCCCGACGCCACGGTCGCGTCGCTCGCGCAAAACGAACTCAAGGACAAGGAAGCCGCGTTGCGCGTCGCGCTCGACGTGCAGCGCAAGTCCGCCGCGAGCCACGCGCAGGAAGGGCTCGTTTCGCAGGCGCAGGAAAGCCTCGGAAACTACTTCTCGGCCATCGACGACACCGCGAAGATGAAAGCGAGCGGCAAGAACGAACTCGCTCAGGCCTACCTCTTCGCGAACGTCGCCCAGTACCGCGACGAACTCGAAGGCATCGTCACGACGATGCGCGTGGAAAAGAACCGCCAGAAGGATGACGCGATCCGCACGCTCAATGGCACGCTCGACACCACGACGAGCGCCATCGCAGGCGTGACGGGTGGTGCGGTGCTGCTGCTCACGCTGATCGGCGCGCTGCTCTATCGCCAGATCACGCGGCCGCTCTCGAGCATGCAAGCCATGATGAGCGAGATCGCGTCGAACCAGGACTTCACGCGTCGCGTGCCCGTGGGCCGCATGGACGAGATCGGCCATTCGATCGTCGCCTTCAACGGCATGATCGAGAAGATCCAGCAGAGCTCCGCGCAGCTCAAGCGCAAGACCGCCGACATTCAGGCCATGCTGCAGAACATGCAGCAGGGCATTCTCACGGTGGTGGAAGGCGCGACGATACACAACGAATATTCGGCGTATCTGGAGGCAATCTTCGAAACGAACGAGATTGCGGGCCGTCCGCTCATGGACCTCGTGTTCTCGCATTCGGATCTCGACGCCGACACCCTCGCGCAAATCGACGCCGCCGTGCACGCGTGCCTTGGCGAAGACGACGTGAACTTCGCGTTCAACCAGCACCTGCTCGTGAATGAAATCACGCGCACGCTGCCCGATGGCCGCGCGAAGGTCCTCGACCTGAGCTGGTCGGCGATCACCGACGAAAACGATGTCGTCGTGCGCCTCATGCTGTGCGTGCGCGACGTGACGGAGCTGCGCGAACTCGCCGCCGAAGCCGGCGAGCAGAAGCGCCGCCTCGAAATGATCGGCGAGATTCTCGCGGTCAGCGAAGAGAAGTTCCAGCACTTCGTGGAAAGCTCGGCGGGCTTCATCCACGAGAACGAACACATCATTCGCCAGCACGACTGCGCGGACATGGGCGCAATTGCCGCGCTGTTCCGCAACATGCACACGATCAAGGGCAACGCGCGCACGTACAGCCTGCAGCATCTCACGGGCGTCGTGCACGAAGTCGAACAGCGCTACGACGCGCTGCGCCGCGAAGACACCGACCACTCGTGGGACCAGCAGGCGCTCATCGCCGATCTGGAGCGCGTGAAGGCGGCGCTCGAACACTATACGAGCATCAACGAGGTGAGCCTCGGGCGCGGCACGCGTGCGGCTGGCGCGCAGAGCGGCGCCGCGAGCCTCACCGTCACGCGCGAAGCGATCGAACAGACGCTGTGCATCATCGATCAAACCGACGACAACGATCTGCCCGCGCTGCGTGCGATGCGCGCCGAACTGCGCAGCACGCTGCGCGCCATCGGCACCGAGCGCGTGGCCGATGCGCTCGCGGGCGTGACCGGCTCGCTGCCCTCGCTGGCGCAGGAACTCGGCAAGGTCGAGCCGGCCGTGCAGATCGAGGACAACGGCTATCGCCTGCGCAGCGAGGCTGCCGGCACGGTGAAGAATGTGTTCATGCATTTGCTGCGCAACTCGCTCGATCACGGCATTGAAATGCCGGCGCAACGCCGCGCAATCGGCAAGGACGAGTCGGGCCACATCGACATCGATGTGACGGTGCAGAGCGGCGCGATGCAGATCACCCTGGCCGACGACGGCCGCGGTCTCGCGCTCGCGCGCATTCGCGGCATCGCCGTGGAGCGCGGCTGGCTTCAGGCGTACGAAGCGGCCAGCGACGAGACGATCGCGGCGTTCATCTTCCGCCCCGGCTTCTCCACGGCAACGAACGTGACCGAAGTGTCGGGCCGCGGCGTGGGCATGGACGCAGTGCGCGATTTCCTCGAACGCGAGGGCGGCGCAATCGAACTGCGTTTCACCGACGACCGCGTGGGCTCCGACTACCGGCATTTCCAGACCATCGTGCGTCTGCCCGAGCAGTGGGCGGTGAAAACGGCAGATGCGACGCAAGCAAAGCAAGAGGAAGCGCTGGCAAGCTAGCGCATGGCGGGGGTTGCAGTGGTCTTACCGTATTTGATTGAAGGGGCGGCGCTCGTTGCGCTGGCAGCCGGCGCGGCTGCGGTGTGGCACAAGCGTGCGCAAACGCAGGCGCGAGACGCCGCGCTCGCGCGGGACGCGGCGCACGCCGCCGCGCTCGCACAGGCGCAAGCGCGCTACGCGGCGCAGCAGGAAGAGGCCGCGCGCGAACACGGCGCGCTCGCTGCGCAGATCGAATCGCTGCGCGCGGAACTCGCGCAGCGCAGGTCCGTGGCGGACGCGCTCGAAGCGGCGCTCGCTGGCGAACGCGCACATCACGACGACGCCATGCAGCAGGCGGCGCGCATCGCGAGCGAGGCTGCGCGGCTGAAGCTCATGTCCTCGACGTTCGAGCGCTGGCACGAACAGATGATCTCGCTGATGGCGCAGAACAACGACATGCACAAGAAGAACCAGGAGCTGTCGTCGATCGTGAGCCACGTGCTGATCGTTTCGCTGAACGCGTCGATCGAAGCGGCGCGCGCGGGCGCCGCGGGGCGCGGCTTCTCGATCGTGGCGGGTGAAGTGCGCACGCTCGCCACGCGTTCGCAGGAGCTTTCGAAGAGCTATCGCGATAGCCTGAACCGCAACGACCTCATCACGGCCGCGACGTTCCAGGACATCCAGGCGGGCGGCAAGATGATCGCTGCGACGCTCGCGAGCGTCGAGGCCTCGTCGCACCAGCTTCATACGCAGCTCGAAGCGACGCGCGCCGGGGCGCAGGCATGATCGGCACGCACGCGAAAGACAGCATCGAGCGGATATTTTTCGCGGCGGCGCGCACGCGCCTCGTGACGGACGCCCAGCACGGCTGCGAGATCGCGCCGCGCGTGGGCGAGGCAGCCCAGGGCGAGCACCTGGTCGTGCTGACGATTTCGTCGATGCAGTTCCGCCTGCTGCTGCTCCTGCATTTCGAAGACGACGAGCGCACGCAACGCTACTACGTGGGCGACGCGGCGCGCGAGCTCACCGAATGCTTCATGGAGTTCGGCAACCTGTGCTGCGGGGCGATGAACCAGCAACTGGTCGAGCACTTTCCCGACCTCGGCATGTCCACGCCCTACGCGCTCAGCAGCGGATGCCTGCCGTATCTGCGCGAACTCAAGCCGGATTATGTGCAGTCGTATGCGCTGACGATCGATCACGACGTGCGGCTCGGCGCGACGCTCTGCGTCTGCACACAGGCGCCGCTCGATTTCGTGGCGAGCAGCGCCGCCATCGAGGCGCACGACAGTGCGGGCGAACTCGAATTGTTTTGAGCGCGCACCGCGCGCGGCAATGAAATCAGGCAGTCGAAAGCAGAGAAGGGAAACATGAACGCGAACAAGCCAGTCAGCAAGCTGTTGCTGCTGGAAAGCGACACGGCGCGCGCCGAGGCGATTGCGCAAATTGGAGCTGCGCAGGATTGCGCGTGCGTGCCGGTGCGGCGCGAAGCGCTTTCCGCGGCATTGAAGACGCACTACGACCTGGGCGGCGTGCTGCTCGGCGAAGACTTCGGCGGCTCGCGCGAAGCCGCGGCGGCCGTGGCCGTCGCGCTCGAAGCCGAGCGCCCGGAATTGCCGATCATTTTGCGGCGCGCATCGAGCGGGAGCAGCGACGACCTGCCCGAACCGCTGCGCCGCGTGCCGTGCGGGAGCTGGTTCGAAAGCGAACCGGAAACGTTGACTTCGGCGCTCGAGGCGCACGTGTTCTCGCACGACTACCCGGACCCGCTCGTGGACGGCATCACCGACATGACGCTCGGGCGCCTGCGCGGCCTCTTTCCCGATCTCGAGGTGAACTGGGACACGCCGGGCATCGTGCGCGACCGCATCATCTTCGGCGAAGTGCTCACGCTCATCCCGATCGAGACTGGCTGGTGCCGGGGCTGGCTGCTCATGCAAACCGAGGAGATGCCGCTGATCGAGCTGCTGCCGCCGCGTTCGGGCCGCGACGAAGCCAGCGACTTCCGCGACGTGAACGGCGTGCTCGCCGAACTCACGAATCTCGTGTGGGGCGCGTTCCGCAACCGCTATCTGGGCAACGCGAGCGCCGCCGATGAAGCGGGCTGGGGCCGCGCGCAGGTGCAGGTGCCGCTCCTCATCAATCATCGTCGGCGCTATCTGTCGTTTGGCTCCGACAATCCGCAGCTGTGCATCAAGTACCGGCTCACGTGCCCGAATACGGGCCGCGAAGTGGTGATCGACCAGCGGTTCGTGTTCAGCCTCGGCTGGTCGCGCGAAGGTTTTGATGAGACGGCCGCGCAGGCCGCAGCCGCGGCCGTTGAAGAGCAGGCCAGCGGCGAACTCGAATTATTTTGATCAAGTACGCGCCAAACGCGGCGCGAAGGAGATGAACAAGATGGCAAAGATTCTGGTGGTGGACGATTCGAGCACGGTGCGCGACGAAGTGGCAGGCTTTCTGCGCAAGAACGGGCTGGACGTGGACACGGCGGTGGACGGCAAGGACGGCCTTGCGAAGCTGCGCTCGAACCCCGGCGTCAAGCTCGTGGTGAGCGACGTGAACATGCCGAACATGGACGGTCTCACGATGGTCGAGAAGATCCGCAGCGAGCTGGCGAACACGGCCGTGAACGTGGTGATGCTGACCACGGAAAGCAGCCCGGCGATGAAGGAGCGCGGCAAGGCGGCCGGCGTGCGCGGCTGGATCGTGAAGCCTTTCAAGGGCGAAGCCGTGCTGGAGACGTTCCGCAAGCTCGCGGGCTGATAGCTTCGCTTAGAGTTGCCGCTTTGGGGTTTTCCTGATTTCGCGTCGGTATGCATGCGTTGCCCCTGTGCGGGGCGGCACCTACTTTCTTTGCCGCGGTGTATGGACCGGAGACATGGGTAACAGGTGTGCGGGGACATGGGTAACACATGATCTGCTCATTCAGGTTGGTCCAGGTTGATGGTTCCAAGGTGATGATGCGCAAAGTACAGGTCGTAGCAGTTCTCCTGACCCGC
>DATBXG010000543.1:0-2163 GCA_036514415.1 Paraburkholderia sp. | reverse complement strand
CCCAGCACGTAGTACTTCATGGCCGCTTCGTTCGACTGCGTCGCGTCACGACGCAGCGCGATGACCGCGTAGAGCGAGAGCGACATCAGCTCGAGGCCGAGGTACAGCGTGAGGAAGTTGTTGCCCGAGATCATCGTGATCTGGCCGAGCAGCGAGAACATGCCAAGCAGGAAGAACTCGCCCCGGAACATGTCGCGGTCTTCGAGGTACTTGCGCGAGTACACGATCGTCACCGCGTAGCCGAGCGTCACCACCGCCTTCATCGCGCTCGCGAACGGATCGACCACGTACATGCGCGTGAAGTAGTAGGTCACGTGCGGGTCGAATGCGTTCACTGCAAACCAGATGCCGGCAACGACACTCGTGAGCAGCGCGATGAAATAGGTCGTGCGCCGGCCCGAAGGACCGGTGAACGTGTCGTTGATCCACGCGAGCACGAGGCCGGTCATCACCAGGCCGTCGGGCAGCAGAGCGTACATAGGGGCGTTTGGCATGATCTTTTAGTCCTCCGCTCGGTATTACTGTGACAGCGGCAGTTTCGAATCCGCGACGTGGGAGAGGAGGTTTTCCACGGAAACGTGCATCACATCGGTAAAGGGCTTCGGGTAGATGCCCATGAAAAGCGTAAACAGCGCGAGCACCGCCAGCATGAAGTATTCGCGAACGTTGATGTCCTTCAGCTCGCGAACGTGGTCGTTCGCGACGGCGCCGAAGTACACCCGCTTGTACATCCACAACGTATAGGCCGCGCCCAGGATCAGCGTGAACGCCGCCCCGAAAGCGATCCAGAAGTTGTACTGCACCGCGGCCAGAATCACCATGAATTCGCCAACGAATCCCGAGGTGCCCGGCAGGCCGCAGTTGGCCATCGCGAACAGCATGACCAGTGCCGCGAACTTCGGCATGGTGTTGACCACGCCGCCGTAGTCGGCGATGTCGCGCGTGTGCATGCGGTCGTACAGCACGCCGATGCACAGGAACATGGCGCCCGAGACGAAGCCGTGCGAGATCATCTGGATGATCCCGCCTTCCATCGCAAGCTGGCTCGACGGGCCGAACATAAAGAAGCCGAGCGTGACGAAGCCCATGTGGGCAATCGACGAATACGCGACCAGCTTCTTCATGTCCGCCTGCACCATCGCCACGAGTCCGATGTAGATCACAGCGATCAACGACAGCGTGATGATGACCGGCGCCAGGTAGTGACTCGCGTCCGGCGTGATCGGCAGCGAGAAACGCAGGAAACCGTACGCGCCGAGCTTGAGCATGATGGCAGCCAGCACCACCGAGCCGCCCGTAGGCGCTTCGACGTGCGCGTCCGGCAACCACGTGTGGACCGGCCACATCGGCACCTTGACGGCGAACGCCAGGAAGAACGCGATGAACAGCAGGATCTGCGGAGTCATGGCAATCTTCGCGGCCTGCCAGGCGGCGAGGTCGAAGGTATCCGTCACGCGGTAGAGGTACAGCAGCGCGACCAGCATGAGCAGCGAGCCGGCCAGCGTGTAGAGAAAGAACTTGAACGCCGCGTACACGCGGTTCGGGCCGCCCCACACGCCGATGATGATGTACATCGGAATGAGCGTGGCCTCGAAGAACACGTAGAACAGCAGCCCGTCGGCGGCGCAGAAGACGCCGATCATCAGGCCCGACAGGATGAGGAACGACGCGTAGTACTGCGCGACGTTCTTCGTGACGACCTGCCAGCCTGCGATCACGACGATCACGGTGATGAGCGCCGTGAGCAGCACGAACCACACGGCGATGCCGTCGATGCCGAGGTGATACGTAATATTGAACCGCTCGATCCAGACCGACTTCTCCTCGAACTGCAGGGAAGCCGTGGTCGTGTCGAAGCCCGAAACGAGCGGAAGGGTGACGAGGAAACTAAGCACCGAACCGATGAGCGCGAGCCAGCGGTCCGCGCTCGGGTTCCGTCTGGAACCCACTACAAGAACGATGATGCCGAATACGATCGGCATCCAGATCGCAATACTGAGAATCGGGGTTGCGTGCATGCGTTTCCTCGCCTTATTTGCCGCTGAGCGTTACAAAAAGGGTAAGGAGGCCAAGCATGCCAATGATCATGGCAAATGCGTAGTGGTAGATATAGCCGGATTGCAGGAAACGAATGACAGTTGCAAACCAGCCGATAAACTTGGC
>DATBXG010000542.1:0-6866 GCA_036514415.1 Paraburkholderia sp. | reverse complement strand
CGATGCAAAACCCAAAGACGCTGAGCGCCGCGCACGGCGATGTGCAGACGGCCCCGAACCCGCCGCGCCTCGGCGAAGAAATTCTGAACGTGAAGGACGTGTGCCGGGGCTTCAACAAGTCCCAGGGCGAGCTGCTCGTGCTCGACGACGCCAACCTCCAGCTGCGCGAGGGCGAGATTGTCGGGCTGCTGGGCCGCTCGGGCTCGGGCAAGTCCACGCTGCTGCGCATCATTGCGGGCCTGATCTCGCCGACGTCGGGCGACGTCACCTGGCGCGGCAAGCCGCTCGACGGGCCGGCCGAAGGCGTGGCGATGGTGTTCCAGACTTTTGCGCTGTTCCCGTGGCTCACCGTGCTGCAGAACGTGGAAGCGGGCCTCGAAGCGCAAGGCGTGGGCGCGCGCGAGCGGCGCGAACGGGCGCTTGCGGCCATCGACCTGATCGGTCTGGACGGCTTCGAAAACGCCTACCCGCGCGAGCTTTCCGGCGGCATGCGCCAGCGCGTGGGCTTTGCGCGCGCGCTCGTGGTCGATCCAACGCTCCTTCTCATGGACGAGCCGTTCTCGGCGCTCGACGTGCTGACCGCCGAAACGCTGCGTACCGATTTGCTGGATCTGTGGACGCAAGGCCGTCTGCCGATCAAGTCGGTGCTGATCGTCACGCACAACATCGAGGAAGCGGTGTTCATGTGCGACCGCATTCTCGTGTTGTCGTCGAATCCGGGACGCGTGTCGGCCGAGATCAAGGTGCCGTTCAAGCATCCGCGCAACCGGCTCGACCCGGCGTTCCGCAAGCTCGTCGACGACATCTACGCGAAGATGACGGCGCGCGAAGCCGCCGAGGCCACGCATCGCCGCCTCGAAGTGGGCAGCCGCCTGCCGGACGTGTCGACCAACATCATGGCGGGTCTGATCGAGACGCTGGCCGCCGCGCCGTATCACGGCCGCGCCGACATGCCGGAAATTGCGCGCTCGCTGCATCTGGAAGTGGACGACCTGTTCCCGATCGTGGAAATGCTGCAGCAGCTCGGCTTTGCCGATGTGCGCGAAGGCGACGTGCTGCTCACGCCGCCCGCGCGCGTGTTCGCCGAGATGGGCACGCAGGCGCGCAAGCTCATGTTCGCCGATCACCTGCTGCGCAACGTGCCGCTCGCGGCGCGGATCAAGAAGGTGCTCGACGAGCGGCCGGGCCATCGCGCGCCGCGCGTGCGCTTCGAGCAGGAGCTGGAGGACGTGCTTTCCGATGTCGACGCCGAAGAAACGCTCGATACCGTGATCGAGTGGGCGCGTTATGGCGAGGTCTTTTCGTACAACGACCAGTCGGAAATCTTCAGTTTCGAGGACGTCGAGGCGTAAGGCTGCTTGGTTCCCCTGTCCGGGAAGTTGGTCGTGCAAACCAGATTTCCTCGGATTCCCAGCGGGAACCGCCGCCCTCAACCTTCAACTACGCGTGGGACATTGAGCTGCCCTTACAAGGGGCGGCTTTTTGCATTTCTGGCCCTACGTTTTCAAACTTGTCTGATATCGCGCAGCCCCGGCCTTGTGGATCATAAAGTTCGGGTCTGTGTATCCGGACGGAATGTGCAGACCCTGGGGCGCAGGAGGCGCGCTCGCGCGAGGTTCTGCCTGCGAGAATCAACCAGCAGAAAAACGGTAGAGGGACAAATGGCTATCTACTATGCAGCGGTCGAAGGTGATCCACTCGACAGTGGTGAAGGCGGTCACGTCTACGGGACAAAGAAAACCATCGGGACCATCAAGGACGAAAATGGGACGTCCCGTCGAATGGTATTTATTGGCGACGAGGGTTATTGCGCGAAGTGCGATAGCGCTGGCGTCATCACTTATGGCGCGGGTATGGCCGACAATCGGCGCATGGTTGATCTTGTCAACGGTGGACGGCGGCAGGCTGTTGGTGGTGACATCGTTCTATGCAAATGCGCGACTCCGCCCCGGATCGTTGCCGTCTATGGGCAGAAATTCAAGATTGTTGACGGAGGCGGCGCGGTGCGCAGCGGCATCGCTGAAAACGCGGCGTCCGCAGTATCTCCCGCGCCGGAGAAACCGGAGACGCCCCGCCATGTTCGCTGGTTCTATGTGTGGGACGCAGCGACCGGTGAGCCACTTCGCAACCGCGATTATGTGGCCGACGTTGCGGGTTCCAAACAGTCCGGCAAAACGGACGGTGACGGTTACGCGAAGATTGAAACCGACGGTGAGCAGTCGGTTGAGATTCACACAACGTTTTCATCACCCAGGCGGACGCTGAAACCATATCAGGGGGCCTGAGAGTGGCTGATTACACGATTGAGCACTGGACCACCGCACAAACCACGGCGGATGGCAGCAAAAACGATGCCGTCGCAATCCGGGTTGATGACAGAGCCGCGACGCGGCAGGCCATCATTACCCAGTTGAAGCGGAAAGGGTATCCGCTTATAGAGCGTTCAAGCTGGCACGCGAAACCGCCGCGCCCGGGTATGCGTCCGAGTCATTGGGACTATCAGGACATCGTTATACACCACGCGGGCCGCAGCTATTCCTGTAGTGCGCCGTCCATTGAAGAAATGCAGCGTGTGCAGGCGGAGGATATGGGCAGAAGTCCGCCGTTCAATGATGCGGGATATCACTACGCCGTTTCATGTCAAGGCGAAATATATGAGGCGCGTGACATCAGGTTTATAGGAGAGCATGTTGCCGGAGATAATACTGGAAAGATTGCAATTGTGTTTCTTGCCGATCTTGTGGAGGCTGGTGAGGCATTTGAGCAAGAATACAGTAATCTATCGCTTCTGGATAAAATTAAGAATATTCGCGGCATCTTGACTGATCAGATTATCGTTAAGCATGATAGTCCAACGATTCAGCAACTCAATGCGGCAGTCGCCTTATGTAGTGTGCTGAAGGATTATTTTAATATCCACAGACTGGGCGGGCACAGAGAATATCAACGGCTTGCAAATCATAAGGGGCGAGCATGTCCAGGTAATCTCGGGATGGATATTGTAAAATCTCTGCGTTCAAGATTATCATTTTCGGCCCCCGGAGCGTGATTCATGAGGAAAAGGTGGGTTGTAGTTGTCTTGCTGGTAATTGGGGGGCTGCTAGGGCTCGTTTTTGATTTATATGTTGGATACTATAATTCATATATTGATCATGATGGGCATAGGGTATATTTTTTAAAAAAGACTCCAGCCTTCAGAAGGGAATTTATTAATCCTTTTGCAAATGAAGGTGATGCGCCAGCCGTCGATGATCTACCGTCCGATGTCCGCAGCGAGCTCTCCGATTATTGTAGATATGCATACGGGATAACTCATGGCGATTCGAAATCACTTGAGGGGTGTCGGGTGCAAATTCTTCGGGACGTTCAGTAGGTATAACGCTATGGCGTAAGGCTCGGCCCTCGAGAACAAAAAGCCGGACGGTATGACCGTCCGGCTTTTCTTATGCCGCTAGTACCCGACGGCGCTCGACCGCGGCCGGGCGCATTCAGGATTCGATTACTGGCCGATGCCGATCAGTTCGACTTCGAACGTGAGGTCGCTGTTCGGCGGGATCGGGCCGACGGCGCGATCGCCATAAGCCGTCGCGGCCGGGCAGGTCAGCTTCGCCTTGCCGCCGACCTTCATCTTCTGCACCCCTTGCGTCCAGCAGGGAATCACGCGATTGAGCGGAAAGACTGCCGGGCCGCCATGCTTGTCGGAGCTGTCGAATTCGGTGCCGTTCGCGAGCGTGCCGCGATAGTTCACGCGCACGACGTCGGTGGCGGTGGGTTGCGGGCCGGTGCCTTGCTTGATGTGCTCGACTACGACGCCCGACGGCAACTTATCGATGGGGTTGGCGGCGAACGCGCTCGTTGCAAGGGTGGCAGCGGCGACCAGGGCAATCAGTGATTTCATGAGATGTCCTCGTTGAATGGCTCGCCAATTATATCGGGCGCCTGGCCTGGGCCGCGTTTCATCGCCGCGCAGGAAGCCGTGGTCGAAACACACCGGCCTGGGGCTTCAGGCGGCGTACGGCAGCACCTTTACGCTCGGCCACGCTAGTGACGTCGATTCTGGGCATAGGCGACTCCACGGTTTTCCGAAGGCAGCCCGCAAAGGTGAGCTTCTTCGGGACCTGCCGCGCCGTGCGTGCAGCGCACCATGCCACCGCGCGCAGGCCGTTGATTAGACTGGGAACTTTGCCACACCTGCGTTGTGCCGCGGTGCGGCCGGCGGCGCATGGGTGAGCTTTTTCAGGAGCAGGATCGCGCAAAGCGAAGGGTGAGTCCGGTGCGCGTGAGCCGCGCACCGGCTGCGGCGTCACCGTGTCAATTGGGCTTGCCGCTCGACGACCCATGGCCGTCACCCGATGTGCCGCTTCTGCCGTTGCGCGGCTTGCCGCCGCCTTGCGAAGGCGCCTTCGAAGCGCCTCGCGCCTGCGAGCGATCGTTGTCGTCCGAGGCGTCGTCGCGGTCGTCGCCATACGCGAGGCCTTCGACATCGTGACCGCGCGTCATGTCCACAAGGAAGTTGCGCTGCGGATTCGCCAGCTCGATGCCGCGCTCCGTGAAGCGCAGCAGCACGCGGCGATTGAACTCGCGCTGCACGCCCCAGCGCGCCGAGTCCTTGCACTGGATCTGGCCGACGAGCGTCACGCTCGCGCCGTCCACCTGATCGACGCCCCAATAGGCGAAGTCGCTGAGAATGCCGTTCTTGAAGGCGTCTTCCTTGCGGATCTCGGCGCCGATGTCCTTCAACGTGTCGATGGCGCGCTGCAGATCGGCGCCGTGCGCGATCTGCACCTTCACGGCCGCGTTGCCGATGCCGCGGTTCGTGTTGTTCACGGTCGTCACCGAGCTGAACGGCACGGTGTAGAGCGATCCGTCGCCGCCGCGCAGCCGCACGGTGCGGATCGAGAGGAACTCGACGGTGCCCGACACGCCCGCCACCGTCACCCAGTCGCCCACCTGCATCGCGTTTTCGGTCAGCAGGAAGATGCCCGTGATGAAGTCCTGCACGAGCTTTTGCGAGCCAAAGCCGAGCGCCACGCCGAAGATGCTGGCGCCCGCAATGAGCGGCGCGGTATTCACGCCGAGCTGCGAGAGCGCGGTGAGCCCGACCACGACGAGGATCGCAACGAGCAGCGTGGTGCGGAACATCGGCAAGAGCGTGCGCAGGCGCGCGGCGCGCACGAAGTCGCCAGCGTCGGTCCACGCGTTCAGACGCCGCTCGGCGGCGCCGTTCGCGAACTCCCAGATCGCGACGGCGGCGACGACGGCGATCACGATCGTGAGCAGCGCGGAGCCGATCAGATGCCCGATGGGCGCGAGCGCGAGAAGGCGCGCGGGACGCAGGCCCCAGACGTGCAGCAGCAGGTCGAGCGTCACGATCCCGATCGCCGCGACCACGATGCGCCGTAGCGCGGGGTAGTAGCGCCAGGCGCGGCGCTGCCCGAAGCTCATGTTCTCGTGATCGTCGCGCAGGCCGAACACGCGGCTCAGCGCGCCGAGCAGCACGATGGCGCTCACGCGTGCGCAGAGCAGTACGACGAGCGAGAGACCGCCCGCGCGCACCAGTTCGCCGTAGCCGCCGGGCAAATCGAGCGCCCAGACGAACCAGAGCGCGATGACGACGAAGAGCGCCACGCCAGCCCAGATATCGGCGAACCACTGCATGAACCACGCGTACGGGCCGTGCGTTGCGGCCGCCTTGCGCATGGCATCGGCGACGGGACGGCGCAGTTGCAGGATCATCACGACGAGCGCGAGGTGGCCGATCAGCGTGACGACCTTCACGAGCGCGAGATTCGCGTCTTCGGTCATGCCGAGCGGCACCGCACTGCCAATCGCGCCGCCCACACCGCCGATTACGACGATGCGCACAAGCCAGCGCTGCGCGTAGGCGGCCCAGTCGTCGGCGAGCGGCACGAGGCGCAGCGCGGCGGCGTCGGGCGCGAACAGCAGCTTGCCGAACATGACGATGACACGGCAGATCACATACGTATCGACGATATGGCCGACCGCTTCGGTGGATGCTGCGTCGTCGGGGCCGAAGAGCGAGAGCACGAAGGCCGCGCACAGGCCGAAACCGATCACGGGGACGACTTCGAGCAGCATCACGAGCAGGGCGCCCGGCAGACGCTGCAGCAGGCGCCAGTGATGCGCGCCGCGCAGCGCCTGGTACGCCTCTTTTGCGCGTTCGGCGGCGCTTTTTGGCGAGGCGTTCGCGTCGTCTTCGGCTGGCTCCGCGAGCGCGGCGCTCGTGCCCGCTGCGTCAGGCGTTTGCGGTTGCGGCACAGGCGTGCCGTCTTGCGGCGGCTCACCGTCCTCGCGCTGTTTCGCGGCTTGATGCGCGGCAATGGCGCGCTCCGGCGTGGCGACGACACGGCGCAGCATCGTTGCGAGCGCGAACGCAGGCACGAGCGTGAGCACCAGCACGCGCAGCAGGTCGAGCACGAGCGCATGGCCCTGCGGCGTGCCCAGATGCTCCTGCCACCAGTTGCGCGTGGGCCACAGGCCGACCAGCGTCGCAAACGTGTGGTTCAGATGCTGGCCGATCATGCGCGCGCCGTGCGCGACGTTATCGGCGATCTGCACGACGAGACCGTTGGAGCGCAGCGCGCCCGCGAGCGGCGCGGAGGCGGGCGTGGCCGCCGCCGCGCCAGTGGCGGCAGCGGGCGCACTGGCCGGCACGCTTTCCGAGGCCGGCACGGCCAGCGCGCCGGCGGCGGCGATGGCACGCAGCGTATCTTCCATGTGGCTGCGCTGCACCGGGTCGTCGAGGACCTGCAGGGCCGCTTGCGCCTGACTGGGCGTCAGCGCCACGGGCGCGGCGGGGTTGCCCGGGTGCGCAGCGGGCTGCGCGGGTTGTGCGGGGCTCGCGG
>DATBXG010000541.1:0-2590 GCA_036514415.1 Paraburkholderia sp. | reverse complement strand
GAAGACCGCCAAGTCGCTCGGCATGAACGTGCTGTCGCATGACGCGACGAACGACAAGGCCGTGGACTTCCGCGCCATTCTGACGAAGATCAAGGGCGAAAACCCCGACGCGATCATGTACGGCGGCATGGACGCCACCGGCGGCCCGTTCGCGAAGCAAGCCAAGCAGCTTGGCCTGCGCGCGAAGGTGCTCGCGGGTGACGGCGTCTGTACCGACAAGCTGGCCGACCTGGCCGGCGACGCGACCGACAACATCGTGTGCTCGGAAGCCGGCATGGCGCTCGAGAAGATGCCGGGCGGCAAGGAATTCGAGACGAAGTTCGAGAAGCGCTTCGGCCAGCCGATCCAGATCTACGCACCGTTCACGTATGACGCCGTGTACATCATCGTCGACGCGATGAAGCGTGCGAACTCGACGGATCAGGCAAAGATCCTCGCCGAAATGCCGAGCACGGACTACAAGGGCGTGATCGGCGAGACGACCTTCGATTCGAAGGGCGACCTCAAGCACGGCGTGATCTCGCTTTACAACTACAAGTCGGGCAAGAAGTCGCTGCTCGACGTCGTGAAGATGTAATTCGCGCTCAGCGATTTCGCTTTCGCGATTGGAAAAGCCCGCGGGTTTTCGGACCCGCGGGCTTTTTGTTTATCCCTTTCGTTCGTTGCTTCGCGTAACACGCGTTACCGGACTAGATTCCCAGCCGCCGCAACACCTTCGGTCCCGCGAACGCCACGAGCGCCGCGCACAGCGCCACGACGGCGAGCCCGATCGTGAGATTGGTCACCTGCGTAATGCCGCCGATCACCACCGGCCCGAACAGCAAGCCGAAATACGCGAGGCCCGCGACGTGCGCGAGGCCCTCGGCCGCATGGATGCCCTTCACACGCGCGGCGGCCGCGAACAGCACCGGCATCATGTTCGCGAGGCCGAGGCCCATCAGCGTAAAGCCCATGAGCGCCGTGAACGAGTAAGGCAGCACCAGCGCGCCGATCATGCCCGCGCAAGCGAGCGAGGCGCTCGCCATCACGAGCTGCGGCGCGCCAAAGCGCGCGCGCACGGCGTCGCCGGCAAAGCGCGCCGCGGCCATGCCGCCCGAGAACGCGGCGTAGGCCGCGCTCGCCAGTGCGGGCGTGGAGAGCACCACGTCGCGCATATAGACCGTGGCCCAGTCGTACATCGCGCCTTCGGCGATCAGCGCGATCAGCGCGATGGCGCCGAGCGCCCACAGCGCCGGCGTGCGCCAGCGGTTGCCGGTTTTTGCGTGCTCGCCATGCGTGGCGTGCGGGATGTGCGGCAGCAAGGCGGGGCACGAAAGGAACGCCACCAGCGTCGAGAGCGCCGCGGCGAGAAAGAGGTGCAGCGCGGGCGCCATGCCGCGCGCGAGCAGCGCTCCGCCAATTGCCGCGCCCGCCATGCCGCCCAGGCTGAACATGCCGTGCAGCCCCGACATGATGGGCTTCGCCACGGCTTCCTCCACGGCGCTCGCCTCCGCGTTCATGGCGACGTCGAGCGTGGCCATGCCCATGCCGAACACGGCGAGCACGACGAGCAGCATCCAGTAATAAGGCACGACCAGGATCAGCGCGCCGGACACGCACATCGTGAGGCCGCCAGTGAGGCACGCGCGGCGCGAGCCCGCGCGCGCGATCCAGCCGCCGAGGGTCGTCATCGCGGCGATCGAGCCGCCCGCCACGGCGAAGAGCGCGTACGAGAGCAGCGCCGCGCTCAGATGGAACTTGTCGCGCACCGTGGGCACGTGGACGCCCCACGACGCGTACATCATGCCCGCCACGAAAAAGAGCGCCATCGTCGCGATGCGCGCGCGATTGCGCCTGCCGGCGGGTAGCGCCCGGTGATGGGCGGTGGGGCCGGCAACGGCGAGGGCGGGATCGGTGGGTCGGTCGGACACGGGAATTCCGGGCAGAGAGAGTTGGGTGAAACGGAAACAGAATCGGGAAACAGAAACGGAAGCCGCCTGAAAGGAGTCGATTCTAGCGAAGGCGCGCAAGGGCTGCCGGGCGCCCTCGCCCTGTTCTACTATCCAGGGGGCGGCCGGCTGCGCCGCTGTCCCTTGCCCACAGCACCACAGCACCGTTCGAGGACGTGCCCTTGAAAATCCCCGCTCACGCACCGCTGCATCTGCTGCACCAGACGCCTACCGGCACGCTCGCCACGCACTCGCGCGAGCCGCGCGGGTTTCCGTATCCCACACTGCTGCCGTTCGCGCCCGACGAGCGGCACCGCCCGGTGATACTCGTGAGCCGGCTCGCCGAACACACGCGCAACCTGCTCGACGACCCGCGCGCCGGCTTTCTCGTGGCGCACGCGCCCGACGCCGACGTTCTGAACGCGCCGCGCGCCACGCTGCTCGGCCGCTTCGAACCGGTCGATGCCGCCGATCGCGCAACAAGCGAGGCGCTGGCGCGGCGCTACGTGCGCTATCACCCGGATGCCGGGCGTTACCTCGCGCTCGGCGACTTCACCTTCTGGGTCATGCAGGTCGAGCGGCTGCGCTATATCGGCGGTTTTGGCGCGATGGGCTGGATGGACGGCGCCGACCTCGACACGCTGGAGCCGCTCGCCGCCGAT
>DATBXG010000540.1:0-3061 GCA_036514415.1 Paraburkholderia sp. | reverse complement strand
GTGCCCGCGCCGGTGGCCGTGGTGAGCCACGTAATGAGGCGCCGCGCGAAGGTCGCGTAGATCTCCGAGGCGCGCTCGTCCTCGTCCTCGTAAAGAAAGATGATGTCGAGGTCCGAGGCGTAGCCCAGTTCCTTGCCGCCCAGCTTGCCGTACGCGATCGCCGCGAAGCGCGGCACCTCGCGATGGCGCTTCGCGAACTGCTTCCACACGGTCTCGATGGTCACGTCGAGCACGGCGTCCGCAAGCCCGGAAAGCTGGTCGCTCACGTGCTCCACCGAGAGCCGGCCCGCCAGGTCGTTGAGCAGGATGCGGAACACCTCGGCCTGGTGCGCGTGGCGCAGCAGGTCCATCTGCTGCTCGACGTCGGCGGCGGCGGCGAGGCGCGCGCGCAACAGGCGCGAGAACTCGGGCCAGTCGAAGGGCGTGGCCATCGCCTCGTCGTCGAGCAGTTCGTCGAGCAGCTGGGGATGGCGGATCAGATAGCCCGCCGCCCAGCGCGACCCGCCCAGCACGTTGAGCACGCGGTTGAGCGCGTCCGGGTATTCGGTGAGCAGCGCGAGATACGCGCCGCGCCGGCTCACGCCTTCGAGCAGGTCGAACATGCGCGCGAGCGTGTCGCTGCGACGCTCGCGCGGCTCGAGCGTGCTTGCGGCTTCGAGCGCGCGCTGCGCGACGCCGTCGAAGCGCTCGCGGCTCTTCTCGGGCAGCCCTGCGTAGCGCGACGACTGCCACAGCCCGCGCAGGCGCGCGAGCAACGGCGCGGGGTCGTCGATGCCGAGTTGCGCGAGGCGTTCGAGCAGTTCGTCGTCGGCGCCTTCCTCCACGAGCGCGCCGCTCCAGACCCATGCCGCCGCGCCGTCTTCGGCGGCGCCGCAGCCGCCCTCGCCGCCCACCTTGTCGGAGAAGATCTGCACGAACTGGCGCTCGACCTTGTCGCGGTGGCCGTCGAGTGTCGTCATCAGCGCGGCGTAGTCGGCGAAGCCCATCGATTTCGCGAGCGCGGCGCGCTCCCCGGCGTCGACGGGCATGGCGTGCGTCTGCGCGTCGTCGCGATACTGCAGGCGATGCTCCAGGTTGCGCAGGAAGTTGTAGGCGAGCGTGAGCTCGCCGCACACGTCCAGCGCGATCAGCCCGCGCGCGGCGGCGTAGCCGAGCACGGCGAGCGTCGGGCGCACGCGAAAGCCCGCGTCCTGGCCTCCGCGAATGAGCTGGAACACCTGGGCGCTGAACTCGATCTCGCGAATGCCGCCGCGCCCGAGCTTGATGTCGTCGGCCTTGTCAGGGCGCATCATGGCGCGCCGCTGCGCCTCCTGGCGGATCTGCACGTGCAGCGAGCGGATCGCGCTGATCACGCCGAAGTCCAGATAGCGACGGTAGACGAAGGGCTTCACGAGCGAGTCGAGCTGGCGGGCGAGACGCAGCGCGCTTTCGCTCTCGTCCTCGGAGACGAGCCGCCCCTTGATCCACGCATAGCGCTCCCACTCGCGGCCCTGCACGTAGAAGTACTCTTCGAGCATGCCGAGGCTGCACACGAGCGGCCCCGAGTCGCCGTTCGGGCGCAGCCGCATGTCGACGCGAAAGACGAAGCCGTCCGCGGTCACGTCGCTCAATGCGCCGATCAGGCGCTTGCCCACGCGCGTGAAGAAGTCCTGCGTGGCGATGGGCGAGCGCTGGCCGCCCGAGGTTTCGCCGTCGTCCTCGTAGACGAAGATCAGGTCGATGTCCGACGACGCATTCAGTTCGCGCCCGCCGAGCTTGCCCATCCCCACCACGCCGAGCGTGAGGCGCTCGCCGTTGGGGCCGCGCGGCTCGCCGAAGAGGGCTTCGAGGTCGGCGCTCACGCAGGCAAGCGCTTGCTGGATCGCGACTTCGGCGAGATCGGTCATGCTGCCGGTGACTTCGGCGACATCGGCCACGCCGCCGAGGTCGCGCTCCATCACCGCGCAGATCACCTCCACGCGCAACTGGCGCAGGACCTTCTTCAACTGCTCGTCGGTGAGCGGCGCACCGGGTGCGGCGCTTGCTTGCGCGCTTGCTTGAGCGCGGGCTGCGCCGGGCAGCTGGCTGCTCAACGCGTCGAAGCGCGCGACGATGCGCTCGCGCGTGAGCGGCGCGGCAGCCAGCGCCTCGACCTGCGCCGCCAGTTCGGGACGCGCGGCGTAGGCACGCGCTGCATAACGGGAATAGCTGGAACTCAGAAGAGGGATTTCAATCATGAAGGGCTGCTTGCCGGAAGGCTCGCTGTTGTGTCGCGCCGTTGAGTCGCGCGGTTGGGTCAATGACTGTCTCTATGGCTCGATCGGTAGGATCGGTACGATCGGCCCCATGCGATGCACGCGCTAAATCGAGTTCCCCGCCGTTCTCGCAGCCTGCTTTGCCAATGCATCCGGCATAGCTTGCGCTGCAATGCAATAAACCGTGCGTATCACGCGCCGCGTGGCCATCCCGGCTTCCCCGGATGGGCCTGCTGACGGCCCTCTGTGATACATTTCGTCGTTAGAACGCAACGCTACCATACCCCACCCGCAGCAGCATGTCCGAGCGAAACGAACCCGCGGGCCCGCCCCAATCTGGACATGCCAGCCAGGCTACCGAGCCAGCAGGCCCGCACCATCATCATCCGGTCCTGCGTCACACGCTCCGCGTGCTGGCGGTCATCGCGCTCGTGCTGTATTTCATCGTCGGGGTCCTGCTGCTCGGACTGCGCTACGTCGTGCTGCCGCGAGTGGACAACTTCCGTCCGCGCATCGAGCAACTCGTCTCCGAAAAGATCCACGCCGACTTCCGCATCGGCAAGCTCGCGCCGCATTGGTCGGGCTTCGAGCCTGGCATCGACATCAGCAATCTGACGATCCGCGACCGCCACGGCAAGGTCGCGCTCGACGTGCCGCACGCCACGGCATCGGTTTCGTGGCGCTCGGTCGTGCTGCTCGAGCCGCTGCTTTCGAGCATCGTGGTCGAGCAGCCCGATGTGCAGCTCGCCCGCGAGGACGACGGCACGCTCACCGTTGCCGGCGTGCCGGTGCCCACCGCGCACACGGGCAACGCCACCTTCACGACC
>DATBXG010000539.1:0-8759 GCA_036514415.1 Paraburkholderia sp. | reverse complement strand
CGCCGCAAGGCCGTGCAGATCAATCACAACCAGCCTGGCGACCCGGCGAAGCTTGCGGCCGCAATGATCACGCTGGTCGACGCGCCGAACCCGCCGTTGCGCCTCCCGCTAGGCACGGACACACTGGCCGCCATCGCCGCGAAAAACGCCTACGTGGCGCAGGAAACGGACGCGTGGAAGTCGCTATCGGCCTCGACTGACTTCGCTGCGTGAGCGAAGCAAGCGCGAGGACGGCGGCGTGCGTTCCTGCCTGCGCCTCAGCGGATTCCGCGCTTGATCAGCGGAATGAGCGAGTCGATCGTCGCGGGTGTCTGGACACCTGCGCCGGTGTTGATGGTCAGTCCCGCGAAATGATAGGCAGCCGAGAGGACGCACTGCGTGACCGGCAGAAAGCCCTGCAGATAAAGCTGCTGGTCGAGCGTCGCGGTGAGGTATTTGTTCTGCAGTCCCGATATCGTGGCGGGCGCCAGATCGATGCCGCCCACGATGATTTGCCCCGGCTTCTTGCCAGCCTGCTGGAGGGCCTGCGGAACGAACCCGGTCACGCCGCCGTGCTGCGTGCCGATCGCCTTCAGATCAGGGTGCGCCTGGATAAAGGCGACCAGGATCGGCACGGCGAGCGATGAATCGGCATCCACCTGAGGCGAGATATTGAGCCGGGTCACCTTCACGCCGGCCTTTTCCAGGGTCTCGGAAAGGCCACGGTCTGACTGGCTACGCACACTCTCGTTGAAGACACCGTATTCGAGCGCCTCGTCGCCCTTCTTGAGCCCGGCGTTGAGCATCGCCTGAGCGGTGATCTGACCGCCCACGTAGAGTTCGACGCCGGCGTAGCCGAACCCCTTCGCGTCGTAGAGCTTCTGGTTGTCGGGTAGCGGCGTATTGCCGACGGTAACGATGATGCCCTGGTCTACCGCCTGCTTGATCAGGGGTGCGAAAGCCGGATCGCCCGGATGGCCCATGATGCCAATGCAGGTCGGCTTGGCCGCCATCGCCTGGCGAAACTGCGCAAGCATCGTCTCCGGGCTCCAGGCCGAGAACTGCTCGATCACCTTGATGCCGAAGGCATGTCCCGCATCCGCGGCACCGGTCTGGCGTGGCAGCGTCGCGCCGTCGCCGGGGTTTCCGCCCATCTGCATATACATCGTCATACCGGCGCCGAGCTGTCCCGACGTGGTCGGATCAGTGGCACCAGCAGTGGGCGCGAGGCCGAACGCAAGAACGCTCGTCCCCAGAAGGAATCCCGTCTTGATCTTGTTCATTTCCGCTCCTATCTCCTGATTTAACGGCTTTATCGCCCTCCAAACCTGAATTTTTCGCGCAACGTGCGCAGCCTGGCGGGATTCTCGACCAACAGATGCAGGATCACGGCGACGATGAACACCACTCCTTCGATCGCCTGTACCCAGAAGCCGGCGATACCTGTTGCAACGATTCCGGCCTCCAGCATGCCAATCACGAAAGTGCCGAAGAAAGTCCCCACGATCGTCGCCGTGCCACCGAACACCGAGGTGCCGCCGATGAACACACCGGCCAGCGCCGGCAGCAGGTAGCCTTGCCCCTGGGTCGAGAAATAGTTCAGATTCTCGAGCGTGAGCAGGACCGTGGCGAAACCGGCCAGCACCCCCATCAGCGTGAACAGTTTCACCGTCTCACGCAGCACGTTGATGCCCACGACCTTCGCTACGTTGCGGTTGTCTCCGATGAACAGCACGTGCTCGCCAAAACGGTGCCGATTGAGGATGAACCACATGACTACTGCGAGCCCGAGCGCCCAGAGCGCTTGCATCGGGATCAAACCGAACAACGTGCCTGCGAATACGGCATACGCTGAACCGCTCGCGAGTTCCTGTAGCGCATTGGAAAGCCCGCCGGAAAGGATCGAAGCAACACCGGCCCAGAGGAATTGCGTGCCAATGGTCACGATGATCGACGGCACACCGACCACCGCGACCAGCACCCCGTTCACCACGCCGACCAGCGCGCCGCCAGCCAACGCCGCAATAATGGCCAGCCACGCTGATCCAGTGGTGTTCACGCACCAGGCGAACAGAAAGCCCGAGAAAGCCATCACCGAGGGGAAAGACAGATCGATTTCCCCCGCCGCAATCACCAGGGTCAGCCCGATCGCCAACACCGCCAGCGGCGGCACGGTGGTCAGGAAGGAGAAGTAGATTGGCCAGCCCAAAAAGACGCGCGGTGCGGTTGCCATGAACAGGCCGACCACCAACGCGAACACGACCAGGCTCGGCAATCCCTCCATGCGGGCAAAACCCGGCAGGCGCAAACTCAATGAACGCGCTGGCCGTTTTTGCTTTATCGGGTCACTCACGTCCTTGTCCCCGCAACCGGCGCCGGCCCGTGCCCGCTCTGCTGTAGCGAAATCAGGAAGCGGGTGAGTTCCTCGAGGCTCATCTCACCCGACTTCATATCCGCGACGATCCGGCCACGATCGAGCACGACCAGTCGATCGGCGAGCTCGTGCACATGGGCGAGGTTGTGTTCGATGTAGATGCAGGCGCGGCCGGACTCCTTAATCGAGCGCACAAAGTCGAGAACCTTGCGCACCTCGCTGATGGCAAGCGCCACCGTGGGTTCATCGAGAATGATCAGATCGCTTTCGAAATACATCGCCCGTCCGATCGCGACGCCCTGGCGCTCGCCACCGGAGAGTTTCGCGATCAATGAGTCCGCATCGATCCCCACGCCGCGGAAACCGAGCTGTTGCTTCAGAATATCGTTGGCTATGCGCCGTTCTTCGGCGACATTGATGAAACCGAACCGGTTGGTGATCTGCCGGCCGACAAAGAAGTTGCGCCACAGCGGCTGCTTCTCGCCCAGCGATTTTTCCTGATATACCGTCTCGAAGCGCAATCGGTGCGCCTCGCGCACGGAAAAGCGGCTCCAGTCGACCTCCTCGTCCCGGATGAACAGCTTGCCCGCGCTCGGCCGCACGACACCGGTCAGCACCTTGATGAGCGTCGATTTACCCGCGCCGTTATCCCCGATCAGGCCGACGATCTCGTTGCGCCCAATCGCGAGGTCGATGCCGGAAAGCGCGCGTATCTTGCCGTAGGACAGGCTGATGCCCTGCGCGCGCACGATATGCCGCCAGGCGCTCGTAGCGGGCGCGGCATCGCTCGCCGTCACGCTACGCTCCGGCTCGAATGGACCACGGTGATGTTGTGTACGACGATAGCCATAAAACTTTCCCCTTCGCTTATCGATCGCCGCATCAACTTACATTGGAAAGTCTCTGGAACCTGGCAAGACTTAAAGTCTAGTTCAAGAATCGCCTGATGAGACCGCTTGTTTCATCGGGAAACCACTAAGATATCTGCGAATACTCGCGAGCTGGCGATTTTCAGTTTCGCGATTGATAGCAAACTTCGCGCATGGCGCCGCTCAAATCACGGAGCGTCAATTCACTAACCAAACCAGCGCTCCGCGACTTACCGCCCATGGCGTGAACTCACTCGCACGCGGGGTTTACTGCTTGCACGCCTCATATAGCGTATTGAGCCTGCGCACCGGGTCCGCCACAAACGGGTTGCTCTCGTCCCACGCGTACCCCGCCAGCACCGCGCTGATCATGCGCCGGATCATCGGTGTCTGTCGCGGGTAGTAAATGATGTCCTGCAGCTCGCCCGTGTACCAGCGCTCGACAAAAGCGCGGAACGCGTCGATGCCCTTGCGCAACGGCACGTCGTATTCGGCCTGCCAGTCCACCTTCGCGCCATCGAGCGCACGCTCGAGCACCTTCGCAGCCAGGTGCGCCGAACGCAGCGCGATGGTGACGCCCGAAGAAAACACCGGGTCGAGAAACTCGCCCGCATTGCCGAGCAGCGCGTAGCCTGGCCCATGCAAGCGCTCGACGTTGGCCGAATAGCCGCCGATCCGGTTCACCGGCATGAGGAACGGCGCGTCGCCGATCAGACGGTTCAGCGTCGGCTCTTCGCGAATCAGCGCGCGCAGCCGCGCTTCGCGCTCCGCTTCCGGCACGTCGAGGAAAGCCGCTTCGGCAACGCACCCCACCGAGGTGCGCCCGCCTGCGAGCGGGATCATCCAGAACCAGACGTCGCGCCGCCCGGGGTGCGTCGCCACGCAAATCTTGTTGCGATCGAACGCGTCGAGCGGCAGCCCGTCGCGCACATGGCTGAAGAACGCGGCGCGCGTCGGCAGGCCCGTGGGCGCCTCCAGTTTCAGCAGGCGCGGCAGCACACGGCCGAAGCCGCTCGCATCGAGCACGAAGCGCGCGTGGACTTCATAGCGCGCCTCGTTTTCATCGGTGACTTGCAGCACCGGCGCTTCGCCCGTGCGGATGCCGAGGACGGTATGGCCGAAGCGCACTTCTGCGCCCTGCTTCGCGGCACAGCCGATCAGCAGCTCGTCGAACTTCGCGCGCTCCACCTGAAACGTCGTGCCCCAGCCCGCCGAATGCTTGTCGCGGAAATCGTATGACGAAGTCTGATCGCGCCACACGAAGTGAGCCCCATTTTTGTACTGAAAGCCGGCCTCCACCACCGCCTGCAGCATGCCGGCTTCTTCGAGGTACGCCATGCTTTGCGGCAGAAGGCTCTCGCCAATCGAAAAGCGCGGGAAGTGCTGGCGCTCCAGCACGAGCACCGAACGCCCGGCCTGGCGCAAAAGGGCCGCGGCAACCGCGCCCGACGGGCCTGCGCCGATGATCGCCACATCGACGTCTTCGCGCCGGGTGGACGGGGTCGTAACTGCTTCTGCGAGGCTCTGTTCCATAGGTTCTATCCCTTCTGTGCGTCCTGACGTCCCGTTACTTCCTGTTACGTCTTGTATGGCCAATGCAAGCGTACTGCGCTGCGTAAGAACGTGATTCTGACACCCCTCGCACCGCCCTTGCATTTACAATGCCGATTCTCGTCCAGGACCGCACTCGCATCGGGTAAAAAAAATATGTCGGTTTCCGAATCAAATTACGTGCCGTTCGTGCCGGAAACGGCCTTCGGCATCTGGTTTCTGCGCACCCACACGTGGGAACACCACGTGCTGCGCGTGGCGATCAACGACCTCAAGCGCCTGATCGACGTGCCGTTGCCCGACGCGCCCGAAATCGTCGACGTGGGCTGCGGCCAGGGCAAGTCGTTCCGGCTGCTTGCCGAGGCCTTCCGCCCGCGCCGCATCGTCGGGATCGACTATCACGAGGCGTCGCTCGAACTGGCGTCGCTTGCCGCGCGCGCGTGCCAGGACTCACCGGCGGGAACGAAGGTCGAGCTGCTGCACGGCGACTGCGCGAACCTGCCGCTGCCCACGGCCAGCGCGGACATCGTGTTCTGCCATCAGACCTTCCATCACCTGGTCGAGCAGGAACGCGCACTCGCGGAGTTCCACCGCGTGCTCAAGCCAGGCGGCGTCCTGCTGTTCGCGGAGTCCACCGAGGCCTATATCCGCTCCTGGGTGATCCGTCTGCTGTTCCGCCATCCCATGCACGTCCAGAAGAGCGCCGACGGCTACCTCGCGATGATCCGCGACGCAGGCTTTCGCTTCGCGGATCGCAACATTTCGCTCCCCTATCTGTGGTGGAGCCGCGCGGCCGACTTCGGACTGTTCGAGCGTCTCGGCCTGCATCGTCCGAAGCCCGGCAAGCGGCGCGAAACGCTGGTCAACGTAGCCGCAGTGAAGTTGACCTGAGTTGACCTGAGGCGGCCTGAGCCGCCTTGCACCGTACTTCGTGCCGCGTTTCGCGCTGCTTCCCGATCAGCGAGCCGCGCTTACTTTGCGCCCTTCAGCGTCACGACGTCGCCGACGAGCGCCACGCCGGCAATCATCGCGCCCGCGCCACAGGTGAATTCGGTGGCGCTCTCGCGCAGCTCGTTCCTGTAGTTGCTCTTGATGTTGACGACCGCGTTGCCGCCTTGCTGGCGCGCGCGTGCCTGCAATTCGATCACAGCCGAAAGGAATACGTGCTGGCAGGCCTCCTGGTCGCTCTTGTTGAACGCGTTCGTCTTCTTGTTCGTAGCGAGCTTGCCCAGCGTCTTCTGCACTGCCGGGTGCCGCTGACCCGCGAAGTACAGCGCAATGTCGTCGCCCACCTTGCCGGGCTCGCTCTTGAGCGCTTCGTCCACGGAGTAGCTGTCGATCGAATCGCGCGCGTACGCATGCGACGCCGCGAGGGCCGCGCACAGCGCGGCGAGCATCCAGAGTTTCTTCATCGCTGCTCCCCGTAAGTTCAGTTTGCCAGGATCACGAAATCACCCTTGACGACAATGGACGCCGCGCTCAGGCTCAAGCCGCACGTGTACTCGGTGGCCGAAGCGGTTTCGGTGCCGTGAAAGCGCGTGGTCACGTTGACGACGGCGTTGGCGCCCTTGTCCTTCGCGTCTGCGCGCAGCTTGTCGAGTCCGGTGGCGAGCGCCTTGTTGCACGAAGCCTCGGGGCCGTCGGTCGCACGGGCGATGCGCACGGAATGCGACGCATTGCCCACGCGGCGCGCAACGTCCGGATGCGGCTGCGAGCCGAAATACACGGCGATTTTCGCTGCGGGGTCCGTGCTCGCCGCCGCTTGCTTCGTTGCGACGGAAGCCACCGGCTGGATCGGCAGCGACATGAGTTGCGTTCCGCAACCGGCCAGCGTCAGGCTGACGATGGCGGCCGTGCTCAGCGTGAGGTACGTCTTTTTCATTGGAATCCTCATTATCTACAGGGGTGCCTGAAACATCAGCCCTCATTCCAGGCGCGAAACATCAGGCTGGCGCAACTGCCGCCGAACCCGAATGAAACCGACATCGCCGTCTCGATGCGCGCGTCGCGCGTGTCGCGCACGAGCGGCATCCCGGCGGCGAGCGCATCGAGCGTATCGATGCCCACGGCGCCCGCAATAAAGCGATCGCGCATCATCAGCAAGGTGTAGATCGCTTCGTGCGCGCCGCATGCGCCGAGCGGATGTCCGCTGAGCGCCTTCGTCGATGAGAACGCGGGCACGTCGCCGCCGAACACGGCGCGCAGTGCGAGCAGTTCCTCGACATCGCCCGAGGGTGTGGAAGGCGCGTGCGTGTTGATGTAGTCCGGGCGGGAGCTCGCCTCTTCGAGCGCCGCGCACATCGCGCGCGCAATGCCGCCCGCTTGCGGCGCGACCATATGTGCGCCGTCGGTGCCATGACCGAAGCCGGTCAGCTCGGCGTAAATGCGTGCGTTGCGTGCCTGCGCATGCGCGAGCGATTCGAGCACGAGCACCCCGGCGCCCGAGCCGATCACGAAACCGTCGCGGTGGACGTCATAGGGCCTCGACGCCCGTTCCGGCATGTCGTTGAAGCCGCGCGAGAGTGCGCCCATCGCGTCGAACATCAACGTCATGTTGTCGTGCAAGGCTTCACTGCCGCCCGCGAGCACGATGTCCTGACGGCCCGTCTGGATGAGCTGCATCGCCTGGCCGAGTGCGAGCGCAGACGTCGTGCAGGCCGACGACGGCGAATACGTCACGCCTTCCATCCCGAACACGTGCGCAAGATTCGCCGATGTCGTGCTGCTCATCGCCTGCGGCACGGTATAGGGCGGCACGCGGTCGATACCGCGAGCCTGCGCGCACGCCATGGCCGCGTCGTAGGCCGACATCGTGCCGACGCCGGAGCCCACCACCGCGCCCGCGCGTGGCGTGCGCAGCACATTCGCATCGAGCCGCGCGTCGGCAATGGCGCTGCGCGCAGCATGACAGGCGAAGCGCGCCGTGTCGCCCATGAAGCGCTCGGCCTTGCGCTCGAACGGCGCTTCGCCTTCCACCGACGCCACGGCCGCCACCTGGCTCGCGAAGCCACGCTCGCGCCACGCCTGAACGCGCGTGATGCCGCCGTGCCCGTTGCGCAGTCTCGATGCGACGCCGTCGAGCGTGTTGCCGAGGCACGAGACGATCCCCATGCCCGTCACGACGACGCGCCGCAAGCCGTTCGCGGATACCGGCGTCTGCATGCTCACCGGGCGCGCCTGAAGATCAGCGACGTGTTCACGCCGCCGAACGCGAAGTTGTTGCTCATCACGTATTCGGCGTCGATGTTGCGCGGCTCGCCCATGATGTAGTCGAGCGGCGCACAGGCGGGATCGACGCTGGTCAGGTTGAGCGTGGGCGCGTAGCGGTTGCGCTTCATCATTTCGATCGTCCACCACGCTTCGATCGCGCCACACGCCCCGAGCGTATGGCCGATATAGCTCTTGAGCGAGCTGATCGGCATGCGCGCGCCGAACGTCTCCGCCGTGGCATGGCTTTCGGCGATGTCGCCGCGATCCGTCGATGTGCCGTGCGCATTCACGTAGGCAATCGCTTCGGGGGGCAGCCCCGCATCGGCCAGCGCCTGGCGCATGGCCACCGCCATCGTCGCCGCCGTGGGCTGCGTGATATGGGCGCCGTCCGAATTGCTGCCGAAGCCCACCACTTCCGCATGAATGCGCGCGCCGCGCGCAAGCGCATGCTCGTATTCCTCGAGCACGAGCGTAGCCGCGCCCTCGCCCACCACGAGCCCGTCACGTGCGGCGTCGAACGGGCGCGGCGTGCGCTGCGGTTCGTCGTTGCGCGTGCTCGTGGCATAGAGCATGTCGAACACGGCCACGCCCGGGCCCGAGAGTTCCTCGGCGCCGCCCGCGAGCATCAGCGTCTGCTTGCCGTGCGCGATCATCTCGTACGCGTAGCCGATCGCCTGGCTGCCCGAGGCGCACGCGCACGAGGTCGGCACGATGCGCCCCTTCAGGTCCCAGAACAGGCTCACGTTCACGGCTGTCGTGTGCGGCATCATCTGGAC
>DATBXG010000538.1:0-4671 GCA_036514415.1 Paraburkholderia sp. | reverse complement strand
GAGCGCGCGGCGACGATCAGGAAGGGCGCCGCCACGAAGGTTTCGGCGAGCACGATGCCCGTGAACGAGTCGGTGAGCGAGCCGCCGAAGAGCTGGCCAATGCCGCTATATGGCCCGATGAGAAACAGCAGCAGCACGCCGCTCGTGAGCGGTGGCAGCGCGAGCGGCAACTGCACGACAAAGCCAACGAGCGCAATGCCGCGCGCGCGCGAACGCGCGAGCCAGTAGCCGAGCGGCACGCCGCCCAGCAGGATGATGAGCGCGGCCACGCTCGCGCTCGCTACCGAAACCCCGACCGCCGACCAGGTGGCGTGCCAGTCGACGCCGGCCCAGTCCGCCTGCCCGATCTGCGGGATGCTCGCGACGAACGGTGCGCACAGATAGACCGCGAGCAGCGCGCCCAGCCACCAGAGCGGCTTCGAGGGCCCCCTGGCGCCCTGCGCGGCACGCTGTGCGGACTGCATCATTGCTGGGCGGCGTCGACCACGGCCTGAACCGACGGCGGGATCGCCTGGGTCTGACCGTTGACGGCGGGCTTCGTCACGTCCACGCCATGCTCAGCGAGCAGCTTGCGGCCTTCTGCGGAGAGCAGGAAGTTCACGAAGCTCGCGGCGCCGGCGCTGTTGGGCGCGTCATTGAGGATCGTGAGCGTGTAGTTCGCCTTGATCTTCAGTTCGGGCGCGGGATGGATCGACGGAATCTTGAGGTCGGAGGTTTCGGTCGAGTAGAAGAATCCGGCGTCGAGCTGACCCGATTGCAGGCGGCCAACGAGCGTTTCCTCCGGCAGCACCTGCTCGGGATTTTCCGGCGTGCCGAGCGTTTTCTCCACGAGATCAGGCTGGTTGTAGGCCTGCGCGGCCTTCGTCATGAGCTCCACGGTGAAGGCGCCCTTCGGGTCGAGCTTCGGGTCGGTGCGGCCAAGGCGGATGCCCGGCTCCTGCAGCACCTGATCCCACTTCTTCGTCTTGAAGTCGTTGGCGAAACGGCTCTTCGGGTTGTAGCCGATCAGGAGCGGCGATTCGGCGAAATTGACGTACCACGTAACGTGATTGCCATTGGCCTCGCCCATGAGGCTCGCGTTCACCTTCGGGCTCGCGCTGATGAACACGTCGCCGCGGCGCAGCTTGCCCTTCACTTCGTTGGCGATCTTGTTCGAGCCGGCTGCGTAGCCCTTGAAATGCAGGCCCGTTTCCTTTTCGAACGCGGGACCCACGCTCTTTTCCATGAGGTTTACGAGCGAGCCCGCATACAGCACGGTGACGTCGGATTCGTCGGCGTAGGCGTTGGTGCTCGCACCCATCGCACCCACCGCACCGATCACACCGCTCATCACGACGACTGAGGCCACCAGCTTGCGGATAAACATGTTCGACACCCCGTACCGTTATAAAGGCCCATATATTACGATGGACTGACGCATTCATGTACTCGTCCGGATGGCTAAATTGCGGATGGAAGACTTTGTGCGTCACACTGACACGGCTAAACTGGCAACCCGGATCTTTTACCCGCTCATTTACCTGTTCAATCGTGGAGACTCACATGCGTACCAGCGCCCGCAATCATTTCTCCGGCCAGATCAGCGCGGTCAAGGCCGGCGCCGTCAATGACGAAGTCACCCTGCGCGCCGATGGCGGCCTCGAGATCGTCGCGATCATCACGCACGGCAGCGCAGCGTCGCTGGGTCTCGCCGCCGGCAAGCCGGCCTTCGCGCTCGTGAAGGCATCGTCCGTGATCCTCATGGTCGACGGCGACCCGAGCAAGGTGTCCACGCGCAATGTCGTCGCGGGCACGGTGTCGTCGGTCACGAAGGGCGCGGTCAACGCGGAAGTCGTGCTCGCGTCGCCCGGCGGCGCGCAGATCGCGGCCATCGTGACGAATGACAGCGTCGATCGTCTCGGCCTCGCGGCAGGCAAGCAGGCCGCGGCCCTCTTCAAGGCATCGAGCGTGATCGTCGGCGTAGACGGTTGATGTGCTGCGGTGGCCGTCACTGAGCGCGCCATGACCCATGACAGTCGGCACGGCGCCGCGCCGCCGGAATCCCGTGATTTCGACCGGCTTGCCGCCGCGCGCTGCGACGCCCTGACAGGCGCACCCGCGGCGCCTCGCACGCCCGACGCCTGGCTCTTCGCACGGCTCGTCGCGGCGCGCGAGGTGCGCGGGGAATTGCCGTTACTCGGTTTATCGCGCGTGCAGATCGAGGCGCTCGGTGCGCGGCACTTCGTGTGCGCGGTGGCGGATGAAGCGCCGCCTGCACACGTCATGACAGATGCGTCGCATGCCGCATTCGCCACGGCGCTGCATGGCTTTCTCGTTGCGCTTGCCGCGCCGCAGCCCGACCCCGACGACGTGCGTTGCCTTGCCGCGATCATCGCTCACGCGTGTCTGCGCCCCGATCATTTGTGGCGCGATCTCGGCCTGCGCGGCCGCGAGGACGTCACGCGCATGCTGGAGCGCTTCTTTCCCGGGATCGTCGCGCGCAACGTGGAAGGCTTGCGCTGGAAGAAGCTGCTGGCGCGCGAACTCGCGCGGGAATCGGGCACCACACCCAGCCCCGCGCCTGGCTGCCCTGGCTGCGAGGACTTCGGCTTCTGCTTTCCCGCCGGGCATTAGCCGTCTCGCCCGGCCATGCGATTCAGGCTATCTGGCCAGGGGGCGGCGCGCGGCAGGCATCGTGTATGCTTGCGCGCATGACCAAGTCCCCCAACGATCGCAACGATCGGCCGCGAGCCGACGCGCCCGCACAAGCGCAGCAGCCGGCCCAACCCGAGGTGCGCTTTCGCATGCGCATCATTCAGGAAGGCACCATCGCGCTCGGACCCGGCAAGGTGTCGCTGCTCGAAGCCGTTCGTGAACACGGTTCGATCTCGGCGGCGGCGCGCAGCCTGAACATGTCGTACCGGCGCGCGTGGCTGCTCATGGACGAGCTCAACCGCGCGCTGGAGTCGCCGGCCACGGTGTCGGAGCACGGCGGGCAGAGCGGCGGCGGCAGCACGCTCACGCCGGTGGGCGAAGAGATCATTCGCCTCTATCGCAGCATCGAGGCGCGTGCCGCAACAATATGCGCGCCCGAGATCGAGGCGCTCGTCAAACTCGTGAAGAAGTGACCTGACGCGGCGGCAGCGGGGCCGCAGGCGTCAGCCGTGGCGCAGGCAGAAACGCGATAACGGCACGGCGGCGAGCGTGGGCGTCGTGTTCGCATGCAGCCGCATCATCAGTTCGACGAAGCTGGCGAGACTCGCCGTGCGCAACGGGTGATACGTCACCTGGTGCCGTTCGCACACGCGCTTGAGCGTCATCATCGAATCGTGATCGATGCAGTCCACGGGAAACACCGCGAGATCCGCGCCCGCTAGCGCCGCTTCGAGCAGGCCCTTGCGATCCTCTATGCCGCCGTCGTGCACGGTCAGTTCACCTCCCGCCGATTCTACCCAGCGCCTGAGCGCGTGATTCGAACCCGGCCGCCCGCCCACGTAGACGATGCGGCGGCCCTTGAGCGCATCTGCGGCCAGCGCGCGTTGGGCCTGCGGGTCTTCCTGCGCTTGCGTCGTCTGTTCCATGGCGCGAACTTCGGCGCGCAGGGCGTCGATCAGCGCGTGGGCTTCGTCGAGTTGCGTGCGCAGCGTCTGGAGTACGGCGGCGTCGGCGTTCGCGCGCTGCTCGGCGGCTTCGCGCCGGCTCGTGTGCAGCGCGAGCCGCGCGTCGCGTGCCGCGATCGCTTCCTGCAGCGCTTCGATCTGCGCGTGTTGCGGCCTTGCCTCACGCGCCTGGCGCTGTGGCGCGCTCTGCGCTTCGAGCGCGCGGCGCGCTGCGTCGCGCTCGCGGCTCATCTCGTGCAGGCGGGCCTGCTGGCGCTCGACTTTCGCCTGCAATCCGGCGTTCTCCGCTTCCAGCGCCACGAGGCGGCGCAAGTCCGCGCGATTGGCCGCGCCGACCAGGTGCGAGAGCATGTGCAACTCGCCGAACGCCGCCTGGCGCACTTCCATCGTCGTGGCCGGATGCGTCATCAGCGCCCAGTACGCGGGCGGGATGTCGCCGTTCGCGAGCGATTCTTTCCACAGCGAGAGTACGGCCTGCGCATCGTGTGCGCCGGCGAAGCGGCGGACCGCGCCCGCATAGCGCGCGTCGAGGGCCTTTTGCAGCGCCTTGCCACCCGCACCGCCTTCGATCGCGAGTTCGACGGCCGCATGGTGGATGTCGAGATCGCTCGCGTGCTGAGCGTCGAGCCTGGTGTATTTCGGGACCAGCTTGCGCAGTTCGTGCGTGCTCAGGCAGGTGCCGATGATGGAGCAGTGCAGATGGGCGTCGAGGTCGGCCAGGCGCGTGCGCTGCCGCGCGCGGGCGAGTTCGGCTTGCGAGGGGCCGCAGCAGTCGGCGCCTCCAGACGTGCGCAGCGTGGTGTCTTGCGGGGATGCGCTGCCCGGTGTGCGGGCGAGGCGGAACGGCGGTGCGTGCATGGTGACCTCTGATCCGGTGCGGAACGCGGGGCTGCGCATGGGCGCGTGCGGCGTAGGTGCCTCGACATGGCCGGCCGCGCGCCGACAGCGCAATATACCACGGAATATAACGATGCCCGGACGAGGGCCGGAAAATGCCGCCTGGCGCGCGCCTCAGGCCGCGGATTCGCGGGCGAGCGTCACGACACCGCCGGTAACGGCGTGGCTCGCCGTC